>CALPPA020000072.1 GCA_943325355.2 Klebsiella pneumoniae
ATAAAACAAAAAAGCCCTTACATCTCTGTAAAGGCTTTCTCTTACTTGCTCCCTCTCTTGGGCTCGAACCAAGGACCCTCTGATTAACAGTCAGATGCTCTAACCAACTGAGCTAAGAAGGAAACTGTATTTTTTATTCTATTTTGAATGAACGTTTTTTTGTCGCTTTAACTAGCAATGATTGCTTGTTTAAGCGGTTGCAAATATAGTGCTAAAATTATTTTTCACAAATAAAACAGCATAAAAATTAAAAAAAATTTATTTACCCACAATTGCCTTGTAAATATCATTTCCATTGGCAAACAATAACAAGGTTATAAGTAGAAAGAAACCAACCATTTGTGCGTTTTCTAGGAACTTGTCGCTTGGTTTTCTGCCGCTAATCATTTCGTACAATAAAAAGATTACGTGACCACCATCAAGGGCAGGAATAGGCAATAAGTTCATTACACCCAGCATAATCGATAACAAAGCGGTAATATTCCAGAAAACTTCCCAGCTCCAAGTGCTTGGAAATATATCAAAAATTGCCTTAAAACCACCCACACCTTTATAAGCACCAGTATCTGGATTGAAAATTGCTTTTAATTGTTTTCCGTAACCTAATAATTGATCTGTTCCTTTTTCGATTCCAACCGGAAATGATTCAAAGAAACCGTATTCTTGCGTGCTGAATTTGTATAGACCCAACTTCTCAAGGCTTTTAACTCCTACTGAAGCAGCATGAATACCTAATTTACCTTCCTTGTTGATATTAATTTTTATAGGAACTTCTTTTTCATCTCTTAAAATAACAGCGTCAAAAGTCTGGTTTTTATTTGTTTTAGCAAATGCAACAACTTGGTCGGCATATTTTGTAGGAACTCCGTTAATCGATTGAATAACATCTTTGGGTTCAAGTGCTTTATTTGAAGAGGAATCCGATATTTTCCCTACCATAAATGGCTCTCTTATTCCAATAAAAGGACGTTTTTCGCCTTTCAACACTTTGTCAATCAAATCAACAGGGAAGTTCAAGGTTTCTTCTGTTCCATCACGAACAATCAGTGCTGATTTAGAAAACAAGAGTTTCATTGGAATCTCGTCAAAATGAGCTATTTTTTCACCATCAACGGCAATTATTTTATCGCCTGTTTTTAATCCTAATTCTTCTCCAACGGAACTTGTAACTGCAATTCCATCTTTTAATTCTGAATTGTTGAGGTACATATCGCCATAAGCAAAAGCCATTCCGATGTAGATAATAAAAGCCAAAATAAAGTTTACAAAAACACCACCCAACATAATAATCAAACGTTGCCAAGCCGGTTTCGAACGAAATTCCCATGGTTGAGGAGGCAAAGCCATTTGTTCCTTGTCCATACTTTCGTCAATCATCCCAGAAATTTTCACGTAGCCACCAAGAGGCAACCAGCCAATTCCATATTCGGTTTCGCCAATTTTCTTTTTGAACAAAGAATATTTAACGTCAAAAAACAAATAGAATTTTTCTACTCTTGTTTTAAATATTTTGGAAGGAATAAAATGTCCTAATTCGTGCAGTATAATCAGTAATGATAAGCTCAATAAAAATTGAGAAAGTTTGATAACTATTTCCATTTCTTTGTCATTGCGAGGTACGAAGCAATCTCATCCTCTTATTAATTTAATTTGTATAACGCACAAAAGTAAGGTTTTCTATTATAGTTGCAAAGATTTACTTTTAGCTAAGACGATAAAAATTTGTTAATAAATACCCCTTTTCCTTTTTTACTATACCATATGTGTCTTAACTTTACTATTTGTTACAAAATCTTGTGTAGTATTGAACTATTTTACTCTTAAAAATTAAAAATATGTCTTCCAAATTATTTTCTCCAATCCAAATAAAAAATATCACATTCAAAAACAGAATTGCGATTTCCCCAATGTGCCAATATTCATCAGAAGATGGCTTTGCCAACGATTGGCATCTCGTAAATCTAGGTAGTCGAGCCACAGGTGGTGCAGCTTTAATTATTCAAGAAGCGACAGCAGTTTCTCCTGAAGGACGAATATCTCCCGGAGATTTAGGCATTTGGAAAGACGAACATATCGAAAAAATGCAAGTCATCAACAGATTTATACTTTCCCAAAATTCAATTCCCGGAATTCAATTGGCTCACGCCGGAAGAAAAGGGAGCGATGCCATACCTTGGAAAGGAAATATAAAATTAGATGAAACTAATGGTGGTTGGGAAACCGTTGCGCCATCGGCTGTTCCTTTTCATTCCAATGAAAAACTCCCAATTGCATTAGACAAAGCAGGAATCCAGAAAGTAATTTCCGATTTTAAATCAGCAACAAAAAGAGCCTTAAAAGCCGGATTTCAAGTGGTCGAAGTCCACGCAGCTCACGGGTATTTGTTGCATCAGTTTCTATCTCCTTTGTCTAATTTCAGAACTGATGAATACGGCGGAAGTTTCGAAAACAGAATTCGATTGCTGCTCGAAGTTCTCGAAGGGGTACAATCCGAATGGCCAAGTGATTTGCCTTTATTCATCAGAATCTCTGCCACAGATTGGGCTGATGGAGGTTGGAATATCGAAGAATCTGTACAACTTTCGAAAATTGTAAAAGAAAAAGGAGTTGATTTAATAGATGTTTCTTCGGGTGGATTGGTAACCCATCAACAAATTCCGTTGGGACCCAATTATCAAGTTCCATTTGCTAGCAGTATCAAAAAAGAAACTGGAATCTTGACCGGAGCGGTAGGTTTAATCACCGAAGCCACTCAGGCAGAAGAAATTGTTGCCACCGGAGAAGCAGACTTAGTTTTGTTCGCCAGAGAATCTTTGAGAGATCCAAACTTAGGATTGAATTTCGCCAAAGAATTGGGTGTCGATGTGGAATGGCCAGTTCAATACGGAAGAGCTAAAATATAATCAGGTCTTAAACTCTGTCAAAGTTCAAAACTTTGACTTAGTTATTAAAAACAATAAAATGCATAAAATAAAAACAGCACTCTTATCCTACGGAATGTCCGGAAAAGTATTTCATGCTCCATTTCTAGAACTTCATCCCGGTTTCGAACTCTTGGGCTCTTGGGAAAGAAGCAAAAAATTAATACAGGAAGATTATCCAGAGGTCAAAAGCTTTGCTAGTATAGAATCTATTTTAGAAGACGAATCCATCGATTTAGTCATCGTTAATACGCCCGTTGCCACCCATTTTGAGTATGCCAAAAAAGTTTTACTCGCCGGAAAACACGCTGTTGTCGAAAAAGCATTTACCACAACTGTTGCAGAAGCTCAGGAATTGGAGTCTTTGGCAAAAGAGAAAAATTCAAAACTTTCCGTTTTCCAAAATAGGAGGTGGGATAGTGATTTTAAAACCGTAAAAAAAATCATTGATGCTAATTTGTTGGGAGAAATTGTCGAAGCCGAGTTTCATTTCGATCGTTATAATCCTGTTTTGAGTCCCAAACAACACAAGGAAACTGCCAATTCTGGGGCTGGAATTTTAAAAGATTTAGGTCCGCATTTGATTGACCAAGCCTTGTTTTTATTTGGTTTGCCTCAAGCCGTTTTTGCTGACATTCGATTCACTAGAGAGCAAACAGTTGTCGATGATTATATTGATATTTTACTTTATTATTCGGATTTCAGAGTACGATTGAAGTCCAGTTTTTTTGTGAGAGAACTCAATCCATCCTATGTTATTCATGGAAGAAAAGGTTCATTTTTAAAACACCGTGGTGATATTCAGGAAGAAGAGTTGAAATTAGGAAAAAAGCCAAATTTAGACACTTGGGGAACGGAACTCATAAGCATGGAGGGCACTTTGCACACAGAAAACGAAGGCAAAATAATTTATGAAAAAGTTCCAACACTAAAAGGAAATTATTATGATTTTTTTGAAGGAGTTTATCAATCTATTGCTAATGACAAACCTGAACCTGTATCTGCTCAAGACGGGGTAAACGTTATGCGAATTATTGAAGTTGCAATTCAAAGTAGTGCACAAAAAAGAGCCATTGACTTATAAACAACGTATTAGTTCTAAATTTATCCACTGTCAGTGTGACAAATACGACACTATTATTCAACAGCAATTTAGTTCAATCTATTTTAACGTATAGGGAAAAACATTTTATTGTTGAGTTTAAAAATTATACAGCAAACAGAAACCCATTGTTTTCGTACTTTTGCAACTTCAAATCTAAAGGCAAACGTTTTGATAGATTTAAATTTTATTGGCAACTTTAGAGCAAAAGGAAAATACAAAAAAACGTACCAAGACGCCAAGCAATCCTATTTAAACCGGATTCGTTGGGCTGTTTCTATGTTTTATTTTGGTATGGGTTTGTCTTTTGCTACTTGGGCAAGCCGAATTCCTAGTATCAAAGCTGATTTGCATTTAAGTGATGGCGAACTAGGAACTATTCTATTCGCATTGCCAGTCGGACAGTTATCGATGATGTTTTTTTCAGGCAAATTAGTGACTCGTACAGGTAGCCATCGCATTCTTCCTTTTTCTGTTATGATGTATGTTTTTAGTTTAACTAATATCGGACTAGCACAAAATGCTTGGCAATTGGCTCTCGCACTGGTTTCTTTTGGAATCTTTGGTAACTTAACCAACATTTCTATAAATACACAAGGAATTTATACCGAAGGACTTTTCAGAAGAGCCATTATGGCTTCTTTTCACGGAATGTGGAGTTTGGCTGGGTTCACAGGAGCATTAGTTGGACTGGGAATGTTAGCATTAAAAATCACGACCTATATGCACTTTGTTATTGTAGCTTTTGTTGTATTAGTATTGGTAGCCATTAATTTCAAATATTTAATAAAAGCCAAAGAAAAAGTTCGTGTCGAAAAGAAAAAAACATTCACTAAACCAGATATGTCATTGGTTTTGTTGGGCGTTATCGGGTTTTGTAGTATGGCGAGCGAAGGAATTATGTTCGATTGGAGTGGTGTTTACTTCAAAGATATTGTCAAAGCTCCTGGGCCATTTATTGTTGTTGGTTATACTTCATTTATGATTATGATGGCGAGCGGACGATTTTTGGGTGGACGTTTAATCGATAAATTTGGGCGAAAAACCGTTATGCAAATTAGTGGTATTATGATTTCATTTGGCTTGTATATGGCTGTACTTTTCCCCTATATCATTCCGTGTACCATTGCTTTTATGATTGTAGGTTTGGGTGTTTCTACTGTTATTCCTACTCTTTATAGTATTGCAGGGAAGCATCCAACGATTCCAACAGGCGAAGCACTAACGGCAGTTTCCAGCGTGAGTTTTTTAGGATTTTTGATGGGACCACCCGTTATTGGACATATTTCAGAACTATTTGGTTTGCAATTTTCATTTGCTTTTATCGGGATGTTCGGAATTTTGATTGCCTTCTTGGTCAAAAGAGTGAAAGCAATGGAATAGATTTCAATGCAATCTTCATAAGTCCCTCGTAAATCATTAAATTTGTGGCTTATTAAAAGTTATGTTAGAAAAAGAAACAATAAATTTCGAAAAAACGGCCATTGTTGGTATCGTTACCCAAAACCAAAGCGAGGATAAACTCAAGGAATATCTGGATGAATTGGAGTTTTTGACTTTTACCGCAGGCGGAGAAGTAGTGAAACGATTTTGGCAAAAAATGGACAAACCCAATCCCAAAACATTTTTAGGTACTGGAAAAATAGATGAAATCAATCTTTATGTCAAAGAAAACAACATATCATCTCTAGTATTCGATGATGAATTAACCCCTTCGCAGCAGAAAAATATTTCTAAAATCATAGACTGCAAAATCCTTGATAGAACCAATCTAATCCTAGATATTTTTGCCCAAAGAGCCGAAACTTCGTATGCGAGAACACAGGTAGAATTGGCGCAATGTATTTATTTGTTACCAAGATTATCAGGACTTTGGACACACTTAGAACGTCAAAAAGGGGGAATCGGGATGCGTGGACCAGGAGAAACGGAGATTGAAACCGATAGACGTATTGTTCGTGACAGAATTTCGTTATTAAAAGAAAAAATAAAAGCCATCGACAAGCAAATGGGAACCCAAAGAGGCAATCGCGGCGCTATGGTTCGTGTAGCTTTAGTAGGTTATACCAATGTCGGAAAATCAACTTTGATGAATGCTATTGGCAAAAGCGATGTTTTTGTAGAGAACAAACTTTTTGCCACCTTGGATACAACCGTTCGAAAAGTAGTCATCAAAAACTTGCCTTTCTTGCTTTCAGATACCGTTGGTTTTATTCGAAAACTGCCGACACAATTGGTCGATTCTTTCAAAAGCACACTCGATGAGGTTCGCGAAGCCGACTTGTTATTGCACGTGGTCGATATTTCGCATCCGGAATTCGAAGATCATATTGCATCCGTAAACCAAACTTTATTGGACATAAAAGCAAGTAATAAACCTGTAATTATGGTTTTCAACAAAATCGATGCTTACCAACATTTGACCATTGACGAAGATGATTTAATGACCGAAAAAACACCAAGACATTTCACACTCGAAGAATGGAAGGAAACGTGGATGCACCGTGTGGGCGAAGAAAACGCTTTGTTTATTTCGGCAACGAATAAAGAAAATTTCGAAGAATTTAGAGAACGAGTTTATGAAGCCGTGAGGCAAATTCATATCACGCGTTTTCCGTACAACAAGTTTTTATATCCTGATTATAAGGATGCTGTGGAAAAAGAAGAATAAAAAAAATCCCTTTTGAAGTATTATTTCAAAAGGGATTTTCATTTAAAATGTAGATTTTAGAACCCGTAATTAACGCCTAAACCAAAGACTTGTCTGGTTTGAAACCCTTGAAAGGCATTGTCGTCGTAGATGGTTTGAAAGGTAAAATTGGCCGACAAGGTTTTATTGATGGTCATCACAATATTGATTTGATAATCGAGATCGACGTTTTCGGGTTTGTCTAAATAATTAGAATATAAATTTAATAAATTTTCTACGTTAACGTTTTTCATTAAATTAAATTTGTAATAGGCAGAAGCATAAAAACCAAGTTCATAACGCATACTTTTATTGGCATCTACACCAAAATAGCTTCCGTCAACATATCCTGGCAGTGAAGTGTAATCGCTGTTGACAAAAGTCATTTTTGAGGTTAGTGGTGCGAAATTTAATTTTAGATTATCATTTTTTTTCCAATAAAGACCCGGTCCAAAAGTAAGATAAGCAGGAGAGAAAAAACTGGTATTCTCTGTTCTTATTTCTACACCATTAGCATCTTTTCCGTAAACATAACCCGTTGTAAATTGGGTTCTGAAATTTAATATCAAAGAATAATACCAATTTCCAAAAGCTTTTTTTCCGTAAATACTATTGTATTCAAAACGGTCGTCTGTTTTCTTTTCGAAATCAGCATTTTTTGTTTGTAACAGCCCGTAGTTCGCGAGAATTCGGTTGTCCCAAGTGGTGTTGTCATTTTTATAATGAAATTCGTAATTGAATCCTAAGGTTCCCGCAAGGCTACTTTCGCCTCCTGCAAGCCAGTTGTTAAAGGTGGATTGATTAAACAAAAAGGTAATTGTCCCTTTTTTTGACCAACCGTTCGCAGTTGTGTCGGAGATTACTTTAACCGCCTCTTCTGATTTTTTTATTAAATCTTTTTCAGTTGATTGAGCCTGAATAATTGCTGTCGAAGCTAAAAAAGCAACGCAAAGTAGAAAATTTTTCATTGTTGAGTTTTTGAGATTGTAAGACAAATATAAAAAAACTCTTCAAAAACTTCAAAAATGACTTAATTTTATGTAAATCAAGGAATTATTTTTTTGTTGCTTTAAATAAGGGCACTGCAGAACAAGCTTCGCCATACATTATGCTTCTGGCAAAAGGTTGTAAATAATGCGCAGCTAAAATATAAGCGCGCATCGGCACGGGTTTTTTAGAACAGCCTTTTATAATTACGGCTTTGTTGGCGTAAACTGAATAATCTATTTTAGAAAGGATTTCTTCGAATAAAGAGGAGTCCAAATCTTCGATAGTTCCGTTGACGATTTTCTTAGCAAAAGGAGCCAATTGAATCGCAACCAAAATCGTAGCCCAAGCCGGAAAAATGGCATCGGTGCTGCAATTGATGGCGACATATTGGTCTTGGTATTGTGTCCAATTGTGTTCTTGTAAATGAGCTCGAAAGTCTTTTTCTTTCAATAA
>CALPPA020000073.1 GCA_943325355.2 Klebsiella pneumoniae
CTGTTAAACCATCAATACCATTGTCAAAATCGTGATTGCCTATTGTAGATAAATCATATTTCATCATACTCATCAATTTGAATTCTAACTCGCCTCCATAATAGTTAAAATAAGGAGTACCTTGAAAAATATCCCCAGCGTCAAGAAGCAAAACATTTGGATTTTCCTGCCTGATTGTTTCAATCAATGATGCTCTTCTGGCAACGCCACCCATATTTGGATTTCGAGGGTCATCCATAGGAAAAGGGTCGATATGACTGTGAACATCATTAGTGTGAAGTATTGTGATATGTTTTATATTTGATTTAAAACTGCTCAATGACAGCCCTAAACTCAACAAAGCTGTGCTGGCGGCTGTTTTCTCTATAAATTCTCTTCTTTTCATTTTTATTTATTTGACTGATCACTGCGACTGAACACTGAACACTATTTTTATTCAATACTAATTCTTAAATCCTTAATTACCGGAATTGTATCTACTTCCTTAAAATAATCAATAAGGATATTTCTCAATTTATAATCCAGATCAAATTTTTGAGTTCCTTTTTTAAAGAAATTCATATTGTCTCCTCCATTTGATAAATAATCATTGGTTGCAACATAATAAATAGATTCTTTTTCAAGAGGTTTTCCTTGAACTAATATGCTTTTGGCAACATTGTCCTTGCCAATTGTAAAAGTGATTCCCGATAAAGGATGTGGTTTTTTTGTGGCGATAAAATAATCGACCAATTCTAAAATTTGTTCTCCTTTTAACTCTATAACTACAAGACTGTTTTCAAAAGGCATTATTTCATAGGCAGTTCTGGTTGTAACATTTCCCTTTGGAAGTATAGACCGAATTCCTCCATTGTTAAGGATGCATAAATCAATAGCCTTTTTTTCTCGAACCATAAACACGGTATTTCCGCGTTGCAAAGTGACGTCAGCCATTAAATTGCCAATAGTGGTTTGCCAAACACCAGACTTATCCAGGGTCACCGGGCAATACGCCAGAACACTGTCTAAATCTTTGTTAATGTGTTCTCGGTAGGGTTTAATATATTTTTCAATAGTTGGCTCTTGATTTTCTTTATCAGTAATAGTTATTCTTTTCCCTTCTATTTTTGAAACCTGATAATTTTGTTTACTGCATGAAGCAGTAAGAAAAAATGTTAAGAATATAACAAAAAGTGTTAAAACACCATTATAGTTTTTTAGATTTACCATCCCTAATGCGACTTAAATTATTAATTTTGTAACAGTGTAAAAGTAATATGTTTTTAAATTATATAAAGGATTATTTTTTAACTAGAATTTTAAAAAATAATTTTCGAAATGTAAAAAGTATTTCTTCTGGGGTTCCGATACAAACGATTGGTTTACTGATAGATGAAAGTTATTTTTTAGAAAAAGAAGCCTTGCTAAAAGAGATAATTTCAAATGGAATTTTAGAGAGCAACATCAAAATAATAGTTTACAGAGATAAAATTAAGAAGAATGAGGTCTATTCCCAAAAGACATTTGGTTTAAAACACCTTAACTGGAATTTGAAAATTAATAATTTAGAAGTAAATGATTTTATCAACGAAAAATTTAATTTGCTAATAAGTTATTACGATGTAGAGAAAGCTATTTTACTTAAAATCACACACGATTCAAAATCCTTATTCAAAGTTGGTTTTTCATCAATAGACAAGAAATTAAACCATTTAATGATCAATACAAATGCCGAAAACCATACCGTTTTTGTTCATGAATTATTTAGGTATTTAAAAATATTAAACAAAATATAAATCAAATTATGCAATCATTAATAGGCACAGGTGTAGCGCTTGCAACTCCATATAAAACAGATTTATCAATTGATACTGAAGCATTAATTAAAATAGTTAATTTCTCCATAGATGGCGGGGTCGAATACCTTGTAATACTTGGTACAACAGCAGAAAGTGCTACAATGTCCCAAACCGAAAAAGAATTTGTAATCAAAACCATAATCGAGACTAACAATGGCAGATTACCATTAATTCTTGGAGTTGGAGGAAACAATACGATGGAAGTGGTTGCAGAATTAAAAACAAGAGATTTATCTCAATTTTCAGCAATTCTTTCTATATCTCCCTATTATAATAAGCCAACACAAGAAGGAATTTATCAACATTTTAAAGCTGTTTCAGAGGCTTCACCAATTCCTGTTATTTTGTATAATGTTCCTAGCAGAACGGGAAGTAATGTATTGCCACCTACTGTGATGCGATTGGCAAATGATTTCAAAAACATTGTTGCTATCAAAGAAGCAGCCGGTGATATGATTCAGGCAATGCAGCTGTTAAAAAACAAACCAAAAGGTTTTCTTGTCCTCTCTGGCGATGATATGATTGCTTTGCCAATGGTTTTAGCAGGAGGTTCTGGAGTTATATCTGTAATTGCTCAAGGTTTTCCTAAGGAATTTTCCGAAATGATACGTTTAGGATTAAATAGAAAAGTTGATGAAGCCTTCAAAATACAATACCTTCTTTCGGATGGTATTGATATGATTTTCGAACAAGGAAATCCTGCTGGAATAAAACAAGTGTTTCAATCATTGGGAATTGCAGAGAATACCGTTCGATTACCATTGGTCTGTGCAGACACTTCATTGTCTGATAGAATTGATCAATTTGTTAAAAAAGTTAATAAATTAGCATAAAATCCACACCCTTTTTTAATAAAAAATATATTTTGTAGTGGCCAAATTAATACCTAAATTTGCCATCGAAACTTCGGTATGATATTTAAAAGTTTGAACTTTTTGTAAATCATAAAAAAAGTAAATAAAAAAATGAGAAAAATATTATCGTTGTTGCTTCTTCTACTGTTTTTTGTCTCTTGTAGTGAATACCAAAAAGCGTTGAAATCTGAAGATGTTGCAGTCAAATTTGAAATGTGTACTAAATTATATGATGCAGGAAAATATAACGATGCTATAAGACTTATAGAACAAATTGCGCCAGCTTATAGAGGAAAACCTCAAGCTGAGAAGTTGTTTTATATGTTTTCAATGTCATATTACAATACAAAACAATATTATTTAGCGGCTTATCAATTTGAAAGTTTCGTGTCGGGTTATCCAAAAAGCGAAAAAGTAGAAGAAGCAGCTTATCTAGGAGCAAAGTGTTTTTCTAAGCTTTCACCGGTGTATAGTTTAGATCAAGTCGATACCTTCAAAGCAATAGACAAGCTACAGGAATTTATAGATTCGTACACAAATTCGACGTATTTGCCAGAAGCGAATAAAACATTAAGAGAATTAAATGATAAAATAGAGAAAAAAGTATTCGAAAATGCAAAACAATACAACACTATTTTTGATTATAAATCAGCAATGGTATCTCTTGATAATTTCTTATCGGATTATCCTGGGACACCTTATAAGGAAGATGCCCTTTTTTATAAGTTTGATTCGGCATACCAATTAGGAATAAACAGTATTCCAGCAAAAATGGAAGAAAGATTAAACATAGCTAAAACGGCTTATTACAGTTTAATTAAATTTAAACCAGAAACAAAATACAAAAAGATTGCGGACGAAATGATGGTTCGTATCGAAACAGATTTAAAGAATTTCACTAAATAAATAAAGTCATGGATTTAAGAAAGACAAATGCTCCGGTAAACACAATAACTTACAATAAAAATGTTATTGAAGAACCTACAGGCAATGTATACGAAGCTATAACAATTATGGCTAAAAGAGCAAATCAAATCAATTCTGAAATCAAAAAAGAATTGACCGAAAAACTCGAAGAGTTTGCCACTTACAACGACAGTCTTGAAGAAGTTTTTGAAAACAAAGAGCAAATCGAAGTTTCAAAATTCTACGAAAAATTGCCTAAACCACACGCTTTGGCAGTTCAAGAGTGGTTAGATGGTAAAATCTACCACAGAGAAGGAACTAAATAATAGCTGTAATGTCAGTTTTAAAAGGAAAAAAAATTTTACTGGGAATATCCGGTGGAATTGCAGCCTATAAAACAGCTACATTAGTCAGACTTTTCATAAAAGCAGGTGCACATGTCCAAGTGATAATGACACCTGCTTCTAAGGATTTTATAACGCCACTTACGTTATCAACCTTGTCAAAAAATCCTGTATATTCCAGCTTTTACAATCAAGACGAAGACAACGAAAAATGGAATAGCCATATAGATTTAGGCCTTTGGGCTGATTTGATGGTAATTGCCCCAGCAACAGCAAATACTTTGTCCAAAATGGCAAATGGAGCTTGCGACAACCTTTTAATTGCTACCTATTTATCGGCTAAATGTCCCGTTTATTTTGCTCCGGCAATGGACTTGGATATGTATATTCATCCATCAACATTGGAAAGTTTTAATACGTTGAAATTATTTGGAAACACCATAATTCCTGCTGAAAGTGGTGAATTAGCAAGCGGCTTGTCAGGTGAAGGAAGAATGGCTGAACCAGAACATATTGTCGCTTTTTTGGAAACTGATTTAGAAAGTAAATTGCCTCTTAATGGAAAAAAAATATTAATTACTGCTGGACCTACATACGAAGCAATAGATCCTGTGCGTTTTATAGGAAATCATTCTTCGGGTAAAATGGGTTTTGATATTGCACAAAGCGCTGTAAATCTTGGAGCTTCAGTAATCTTAGTTTCTGGACCTACTCATTTTAAAATTGAGAATGATTTAGTAAAAGTAATTCCTGTGGTTTCTGCCCAAGAAATGTATGAAGCTTGCCACAACTATTTCGATGGTGTTGATGTCGTGATCGCAGCAGCAGCAGTTGCGGATTATAAACCAAAGAATGTTGCACAGAATAAAATTAAAAAAGCTGCGGATAGTTTAACTATTGAACTCGAAAAAACGAAAGATATTCTTGCTTCTTTGGGAGAAATTAAGAAAAACCAGTTTTTAATAGGCTTCGCTTTAGAGACTGAAAATGAAATTGAAAATGCAAAGTTGAAAATTCAGAAAAAAAACCTAGATTTGATAGTTCTTAATTCTTTGCAAGATGAAGGAGCAGGTTTTGGAAAACCAACGAATAAAATCACTTTTATTGATAAAAATTTCAAGATTGAACCTATGGAATTAAAGTCGAAAGAAGCTGTTGCCAATGATATTTTAAACAAAGTTATAGAACATATTTATGAATAGAATAATTGCTTTTCTTCTCCTAGTATTGTCTTCCGCAATGACTCAAGCACAAGAGTTGAATTGTACGGTAACAGTTAATACGCAAAATTTATCAAATTCAAATCAACAAGTTTTCAAAACCTTGGAAACCTCCTTAAACGAGTTTGTGAATCAAACGCAATGGACTGGAAAAGTATTTAAGCAAAACGAAAAAATAAATTGTTCGATGTTTATTATAATTTCATCTAACAATTCAGATCAATTTGTAGCCACAATTCAGGTTCAATCTTCGCGACTTGTATATAATTCGTCCTATGGTTCTCCGGTGGTTAATTTTAATGATAAAGATTTTAGTTTTACGTATACCCAGTTTCAGCAATTAATTTTTAATCCAGCTGAATTTGAATCAAATCTTGTTTCGGTAATCTCTTTTTATAGTTATTTAATATTAGGAATGGATGCAGATACATTTGTTCCACTTTCGGGAGATTCCTATTTTGATATTGCCCAAAACATTTCTAATGTTGCTCAACAAAGCGGTTACAAAGGCTGGAATCAATCTGATGGGAATCTACAAAGCAGGTATTTCTTGATTCGTGATTTATTAGCTCCTGCTTATAATGAGGTTCGTCAAGCATCATTTATGTATCATTCTGGCTTAGATACGATGAGTAATGATTTGAAAGGGGCCAAAGAAAAAATTAAAACTTCCTTACTTAATTTAGGAAAATTCAATGCAACAAAACCAAATGCGCTGTTGACTCGTGCATTTTTTGATGCCAAATCAGATGAAATAGAATCGATTTTTTCAGGCGGACCAAGTGTTCCCATCACAGATTTAGTGGAGAGTTTGAATAGAACTTCTCCTTTGAATTCTTCAAAATGGGCAAAGATGAAATATTAATGTGGTTTTGAATTTGTAACTTATTTCCAGTTTTCCTTACTAAAAAGATATAAATGATAACTTCTCTATCGATAAAAAACTATGCTTTAATAGAAAAATTGGCAATCGATTTTTCAAAAGGTTTTTCGATTATAACAGGTGAAACTGGAGCAGGAAAATCAATAATATTGGGCGCTTTAGGATTGGTTTTAGGAAAAAGAGCCGACTTGACATCTCTCAAAAACAAAGAAGATAAGTGTGTCATTGAAGCTTATTTTGATATTTCAAAATACAATCTACTTCCTTTTTTTGAAGCTAATGATTTAGATTATGAGGATGAAACCATCATTCGTCGTGAAATTCTGCCTTCGGGAAAATCAAGGGCATTTATTAATGACAGTCCAGTAAATCTCCAGGAATTGCAGGAATTAAGTTTGTTCTTGATTGATATTCATTCACAACATCAAACGCAGGAACTTTCAGAAGAAAAAGTACAATTCGAAATTATTGATGCCATTGCTGATAATCAAGAAAATATTTTGGAGTATCAATTACTTTTGAAAAGTTATAAATTGGATAAATCCAAATTAAATGCACTTCTAAAAAAGCAATCCGAATCTTCAAAAGAACAGGATTATAATACTTTTTTGTTGGACGAATTGGTTTTGGCACAATTAAAATCTGGTGAGCAAGAAACGCTGGAATCCGATTTTGAAAAATTGAACAATGTCGAAATCATTAAAGAATCTATTGATAAATCTTTGGCTATAGCCAATCAAGAACAAATAGGAGTGATGCATAATTTGAAGGAAATTAAAATTTCACTTCAAAAAATCGCATCCTTTTCACCAGAATATCATTCTTTATTAGAAAGGATTTCAAGTCTTACAATAGAATTTGACGATATTTCAGATGAGTTGAACCGTTGCTCGGAAAAACTCATCAATGATCCGGAACAATTGGATTTAATTAGCCAAAAGTTGCAATTACTATACAATTTGCAAAAGAAACACCAAGTTTCATCGGTTGACGAATTAATCAAAATCCAAACCAATCTTGAAAACACAGTTTTGGAATTAGGAAATATGGAAGAAGAAATTACAGCTTTAACCAATTCAATCCATAACAAAACGAAGTCTTTGGATACTTTGTCAGCAATGATTCACAAGAAAAGAAGGGATTCCATTCCAGTATTATCCCAAAAGCTAATTTCTATTTTAGAAACTTTGGGAATGCCCAACGTGCGTTTTAAAATGGATATTAATACTACTTCGACTTATTTCGAAAATGGTAAAGACGAACTCCAGTTTTTGTTTTCGGCCAATAAAGGAACTGATTTTGGATTGTTGAAAAAAGTAGCTTCAGGAGGCGAAATGTCTAGAATTATGCTGGCTGTAAAAGCAATATTAGCTAAATATTCTAAACTCCCAACACTTATTTTCGATGAAATTGACTCGGGTGTTTCTGGGGAAATTGCCAATAGAATGGGTGAAATTATGAAAGAAATGAGTCAAAATATGCAGATTTTTGCCATCACGCATTTACCTCAAATAGCATCAAAAGGTACGTCTCATTTCAAAGTTTCAAAATCCACAATTGGAGAGAGCACACAATCAGAATTAAAATTATTATCTAACGAAGAACGCGTGGTTGAAATAGCGCAAATGTTGTCCGGGAATGTTATTACGGACTCGGCATTAAACCACGCAAAAGCCTTGCTTAACTAAAGAAATGACTTATATTTGTCAACTTAAAAAATACCGAATAATACAATAAATAGCACAATTATGATTATAGAACCAAGAATGAGAGGATTTATTTGCTTGACATCTCACCCAAAAGGATGCGAACAAAATGTAAAAAATCAAATCAAATATGTAAAATCAAAGGGTCCTATAGAAGGAGCAAAAAAAGTATTGGTAATTGGTGCTTCAACCGGTTTTGGTTTGGCTTCCAGAATTACAAGTGCTTTTGGTTCTGATGCCGCTACTATTGGTGTATTTTTTGAAAAACCTCCCGTTGAAGGAAGACCGGGATCACCAGGTTGGTATAATTCTGCTGCTTTTGAAAA
>CALPPA020000074.1 GCA_943325355.2 Klebsiella pneumoniae
TAATCCACGGCAGTTCCCAAAACAATTCCTCCAGCGACATCAGGAGTTCCCGCTTCAAATTTATGGGGCAATTCAGCATACGTAGTTTTAGCAAAAGTCACTTCCTTGATCATTTCGCCGCCACCTTGATATGGAGGTAATTTATTGAGCCAAGCTTCTTTTCCGTATAAAATCCCAACACCTGTTGGTGCACAAATTTTATGACCCGAAAAAACATAAAAATCACAATCCAAAGCTTGAACATCTGGTTTCAAATGCGGAACAGCTTGTGCTCCATCAATCAAAACCGCTGCGCCAAATTCGTGCGCTTTGTCAATCATATATTTAATAGGATTCACAGTTCCCAAAGCATTCGAAATATGATTTACCGTGACAATTTTGGTTTTATCCGACAATAATTTATCGTATTCGGCCATAATCAATTCACCGTTTTCATTCATTGGAATCACACGCAAAACAGCTCCAGTTCTTTCGCACAACATTTGCCAAGGCACAATATTGCTGTGATGTTCCATTGCAGAAACCAAAACTTCATCACCCGATTTTAATAGCGAGGCAAATCCATTGGCGACAGCATTGATACTATGCGTTGTTCCCGACGTAAAAATTACTTCATAAGCGAACTTTGCATTGATATGTTTTTGAATTTTATTTCGAGATTCTTCATAAGCATCAGTGGCTAGTTGGCTTAAAGTATGAACGCCACGATGAATATTGGCATTGATTTCTTGGTAATATTTGGTAATCGTATCAATCACAATTTGTGGTTTTTGCGATGTGGCTCCGTTGTCAAAATAGACCAAAGGTTTTCCGTTTACAGTTCTGGAAAGTATCGGAAAATCGGCTCTGACTTTATTTATATCTAGCATTTTGTTATTTAGAATTTTTCTAAATACAAAAGTAATAAAATAGCGAGCTATATTTACTAAACAGGTGTTAATAATTAGTTTAAATATTTACATTTACCATAAAATAACGTAGTTCACATTGTATGAAATGAGCATTACCAAAAATTTGTCGCATACACCGATGAAGACATATGCGACCCGAGCTTGCGAATTGGCGAAGCAATTACATGTGACCAATAAAAAACAATAATTATCGACATATGAAAAAAATAGTCAAAATTCTGGGCCTTCCTGTTGTACTCCTTCTGGTTTATTATTTGTATATCAATTATCCGTTGGATATCATTTCGGGTTTTTCTGCCAAAAGTATTGCGTCCGGTCATTTCATAGACCAACGTTCGCTAGAAATGATTGAAAATGGAGACAATGATGTTTCCATAATTTTCTTGGCTACAAATAAAATTGATGGCAACGGAAAATTTGCTACAGCTTCAGTATTTGGATTTAAAGAGCGAAAAGCCATTTACCGAGAAGGTTTGGGAGCGACTTTAATCAACGATGATTTCGACGTTTCGAAACCGTACGAAGTTCCCAAAAGAACAAAAGTAAAAAATAATTTGCCTTTTCCTTATGGCAATAACGAACCGAAAGACACTGTTTTTGCCAATATTGATTATGCTAAATTAGAAAAGGCTGTTGCCAATGCTTTTGACAAAAAAGACGAACAAAATAAAAGAACGCGCTCGGTTATCGTGATTTATAAAGACAAAATTATCGCTGAACAATATGGGCCAGGTTTCGACAAAAACTCTAAAATTTTGGGTTGGTCAATGACTAAAAGTATTACAGCAACGATGTTTGGAATCCTGCAAAAACAAGGAAAAATAGATATTTACAAACCCGCCCCAATCGCCGAATGGGCAAACGATGAACGGGCAAAAATTACTATCAACGACTTGCTTCATATGAATTCTGGTCTGGAATGGGAAGAAGATTATGGCAAGCTTTCGGATGCCACAAAAATGCTGTTCCTCTCTGAGGATATGACAAAATCCCAAATCGACAAACCGCTGGTTGGGAAAACGAATGCCACTTGGAATTACTCTTCGGGAACTTCCAATTTGCTTTCGGGCATTTTGCGAAAACAATTCAAAACACATCAGGAATATTTAGATTTTTGGTATTCGGCTTTGATTGATAAAATCGGAATGAACTCGATGGTGGTCGAAACTGATATGACTGGAAATTATGTAGGTTCGTCTTACAGTTGGGCAACGGTGAGAGATTGGTCAAAATTTGGATTATTGTATTTACATAAGGGCAACTGGAAGGGCGAGCAAATTTTTGACGAAAGTTGGGCAAAACATATTTCTAGACCTACGAATAGTTCTGATGGTAACTATGGCGCTCATTTTTGGCTCAATGCCGGTGGAAAATTTCCTGATGTGCCAAAAGACATGTTTTATTGTAGCGGTTATCAAGGGCAAATGGTTGCCATTTTCCCAAGTCACAATTTAGTAATTGTTCGAATGGGTTTGAAAGAAGATCCTGATTTTGATTTTAATGGAATGTTGAGTGGGATTGTAGGGAGTTTGAAGAAGTAAAAAAACCCGACAGGTTTTTTAAAACCTGTCGGGTTTGAAATTATAATTAAAAACTACAAATCAAATCCAATTTTAACACCCAACTTATCGGCGATGATTTTGGTAATTCGTTGTTTCAATTCTGGTATTTTGATGCTTTCGATTACGGCATTCGAGAAGGCGTACATCAATAATGCTTTGGCTTCTTTCTTTGGAATTCCTCGTTGTTGCATATAGAACATTGCGGTTTCGTCAAGCTGCCCAATTGTACAACCGTGGGAACATTTTACATCATCGGCAAAAATTTCCAATTGCGGTTTGGCATTTATTGTAGATTTGTTTCCTAACAAAATGTTGTTGCTTTTTTGGAAAGCATTTGTTTTTTGTGCTTCTTTTTCAACAAAAATCTTTCCGTTGAAAACACCTGTAGCATTATCAGAAAAAATTCCTTTGTAATCTTGAAAGCTTTCGCAATTTGGCGCAGCGTGATGTACCAAAGTGTAATGATCCACGTGCTGTTTGCCACCAATAATTGTGATTCCGTTGAGCGTGCTGGTCAATCGTTCTCCAAAATGATAGAAATTCAAGTTGTTTCTGGTCAAATTTCCTCCAAAAGAAAAAGTTTGAACAGATACGTGACTTTCTTGTTTTTGAGAAACGTAAGTATTGTCGATTAAGTTGGCTTCAAGATTGTCGTTTTGAATTTTATAATAATCAACAATCGCACGTTTTTGGGCAAAAATCTCGGTAACAGAATTGGTCAAAACGGGATTTTCATTTAGACTTTGATGTCTTTCTATGATTTGAACGTGTGAATTTTCGCCAACAATTACTAAATTTCTGGGTTGTACTAAAAGTGCCGCTTCGTTTCCTGTTGAGAAATACATAATCTCGATTGGTTTTCGAACAACTTTACTTTTCGGGATATTGATATAGGCTCCTTCATTGGCGAAAGCCGTATTCAAAGAAGTTAAACTCTCGTCCTTGCTGGCAATTTGGTTAAAATAAGCATCAATAACCATTTTATATTTTGGCTTGTTCAATGCCGATGACATCAAGCAAACATCGATTCCTTCATGAGTGGTAGATGATAAATTAGAACTAAATACACCGTCGATAAAAACCACTTTGTAAGTGTCTATTTCGTGGATGAAATATTTTTTTACATCCTTGAACTCGATTGAGTTTTCGCTTTTTGGAAATACAGTAAAGTCATTTTTTAAGATAGAATTTAGCGAAGTATATTTCCAAGATTCCTCTTTTTTGGTTGGGAAACCTTTATTTTCAAAGTTTTTTATTGCTGAAGTCCGAACGTCGTGTAGTTCTGAATGAACATCGATTTTCTCTTCAAAAACCATAAAAGACGAGAGTAATTTTTCTTTTAACATCTTTGTTTTATTTTAGTTTTTAGTCCATATTTTCATTATTCAACCTCGAACAACAAACTATAAACTACAAACAAATTTTAATTTTCAGCTTTAATCCAGTCGTATCCTTTTTCTTCCAGCTCGTGTGCAAGAGATGCATCACCAGATTTTACAATTTTTCCGTTGTAAAGCACGTGAACAAAATCAGGAACTATATAATCCAACAATCGTTGATAGTGGGTAATAACAACGATGGCGTTTTTGTCACTTTTCAATTTGTTTACACCATTGGCAACAATACGTAATGCATCAATGTCAAGACCAGAATCAGTTTCATCAAGTATCGCTAACTTTGGTTCCAACATTGCCATTTGGAAAATTTCGTTACGTTTTTTCTCTCCACCAGAAAAACCTTCGTTTAAAGAACGAGATAAAAATTTACGATCAATTTCTAATAATTCTGATTTTTCACGAATGAATTTTAGCATTTCATTAGCTGGCATTTCTTCTAATTTGTTGGCTTTACGAGTTTCGTTGATTGCCGTTCTCATAAAGTTTGTCACTGAAACTCCTGGAATTTCAACTGGATATTGAAACGAAAGAAACACTCCTTTGTGCGCTCTTTCTTCGGGAGCCAATTCAGAAAGGTCTTCTCCTTCTAAATAGATATTACCTTCAGTAACTTCGTAGTTTTCGTTTCCGGCAATGATGGAAGCAAGCGTGCTTTTTCCGGCACCGTTTGGTCCCATAATCGCGTGAATTTCTCCTGCTTTTACTTCAAGGTTTATTCCTTTAAGGATTTCTTTGTCTCCGATGGAGGCGTGTAAATTTTTTATTGATAACATTGTTTTTTATTTTATATAAAAGCTAATTCTATTTTATCTTTCGGGTTAAATTTATCTGCGTTAAAATGAGCATATCCTATATATTCCATTCCTAAATATTCGGCGGATTTTCGAAAAGGAATATAAAAATCTGACTTCAGTTCATCTTCGTGAGAATTTGAAATCACGCCGCATTTTTTTCCTTTAAGGCTTTTGCCTGTTTCTTTTTCGATGAGAATTATATCTGTACATCTATCGAAAAACACCTTCATAATTCCACTCATATTGTACCAATAATTGGGTGTCGCAAAAATTATGGTGTCGTATTTTTCTATTATTGATTTTATAAAAGGTTGAAAATCATCATCTTTATTTTTACCTTCATAATCATAATAAGAAAATTGATAATCATTCAAATTTATTACATCAATAGCATATTGATTTGCAATTCCAGCAGCTATTTTAGTTGTATTTCCGTTATTACGGGAAGTTCCTACGATGATTACTTTTTTGTTTTCCATTTTTGGATTATCCTACTGAACCTTCTAACGAAATCTCCAATAATTTTTGAGCTTCAACAGCAAATTCCATTGGCAATTTGTTCAAAACATCTTTGCTGAAACCATTTACAATAAGAGCGATGGCTTTCTCGGTTGGAATTCCACGTTGGTTGCAATAGAAAACTTGGTCTTCGCCAATTTTACTCGTCGTGGCTTCGTGTTCTATTTTGGCCGATGGATTTTTGCTTTCGATGTACGGGAAAGTATTAGCGCTGCAATTATTTCCCATTAACAGCGAATCGCATTGCGAAAAGTTCCTTGCATTTTCTGCATTTGGACCAATTTTTACTAAACCTCTATAACTATTGTGAGATTTTCCAGCAGAAATTCCTTTGGAAATAATTGTCGATTTGGTGTTTTTTCCAAGGTGAATCATCTTGGTTCCCGTATCAGCTTGCTGGAAATTATTGGTTACGGCAATAGAATAAAATTCGCCCACCGAATTATCGCCTTTCAAGATGCAAGATGGATATTTCCACGTCACAGCCGAACCAGTTTCGACTTGCGTCCAAGAAATTTTTGCGTTTTTCTCGCACAAACCTCTTTTAGTTACAAAATTGAAAACTCCGCCTTTTCCATCTTTGTTTCCAGGATACCAGTTTTGGACGGTCGAATATTTGATTTCGGCACCGTCCATTGCAATCAATTCGACAACCGCAGCGTGCAATTGATTTTCGTCACGACTTGGAGCAGTACAACCTTCCAAATAGCTCACATAACTACCTTCGTCGGCAATCAATAAAGTTCTTTCGAATTGACCTGTTCCAGCTTGATTGATTCTAAAGTAGGTTGACAATTCCATTGGACAGTGAATGCCTTTTGGAATATAACAGAAACTTCCATCAGAGAAAACAGCCGAATTTAACGCGGCATAAAAATTATCTTTTTGTGGTACAACTGTTCCAAGATGTTTACGAACCAACTCAGGATGCTCCTTGATGGCTTCGGAAATACTCATAAAAATGATGCCTTTTTCGCCTAAAGTTTTCTTGAATGTTGTGGCTACCGAAACCGAATCGACCACGATATCCATCGCGACATTGTTCATCATTTTTTGCTCATCGACAGAGATACCTAGTTTTTTGTACATTTCTAAAAGTTCCGGATCTACATCGTCTAATGATTTATTGGGATCAATCGCTTTTGGAGCTGAATAATAAGAAATAGCCTGAAAATCGGGTTTGGGATAATTTACATTTGCCCATTCTGGCTCAATCATTTCTTGCCACGCACGAAACGCATCGATGCGCCAATCGGTCATCCATTGTGGTTCTTCTTTCCTGTGAGAAATGGCGCGAACTATGTCTTCGTTCAAACCAATAGGAAAAGTATCCGATTCGATATCGGTATAAAATCCGTACTCGTATTCTTTACTTTCGAGTTCAACTCGTAAATGGTCTTCGGTGTATTTTGACATTTTTTTTATTTTTTACAAAGAGAAACTCTCTCCGCATCCACAAGTTCTACTCGCGTTTGGATTATTGAAAACAAAGCCTTTTCCGTTTAGTCCACCAGAAAATTCTAATATTGTTCCGGCTAAATATAGGAACGATTTTTTCTCCACGGCAATTGTAATATCGTTGTCAACGAATATTTTATCATCTTCGCCTTTGTTTTTGTCAAACTTTAAATCATAAGACAAACCAGAGCATCCACCACTTTTCACACCTACTCTCACATAATCGACTGCGGCATCAAAACCGTCATCTTTCATCAAATCGATGATTTTCTTTTTGGCAGTATCAGAAACTTTTATCATTTGTGCTTTTTTATTGATTTTTAATGGTCAAATGGAATTCGCAAAAGAAACATAGTCTTTAAAAAGATATTTTCCAGATTGCTCATTTCATAACGTTATTTATATTTTGTCTAAATAAAAGGCAAAGATATTACAATTTAGTCTTGAAGTCAAACATCATAACATTTTTATAACTATAATTAGATAGAAAAAGTTGATTTGGCTTCCTTATATAAGTAAATGTATTCGCTAACTTTGTTTACAATTGAAAAACAATAACAATTTATGAAATGAGCATAACGGAAATGCAAAGCAGAAACCTACATTTCCTATGCGACCCGAGCTTTTGCGAATAGGCGAAGCAATTCCATTTGACCATTAAAAATCAAATATTACCTACAAATGAAACTTTATTCTATAGAAACTGGCAATTTTAAACTCGATGGTGGTGCGATGTTTGGCGTTGTCCCCAAAACAATTTGGAACAAAACCAATCCTGCGGATACTAACAATTTAATTGACCTAGCTGCTAGATGTTTGCTGATTGAAGATGGCAATCGCTTGATTTTGATTGATAACGGAATGGGAAACAAACAATCCGAGAAGTTTTTTGGCTATTATTCGCTATGGGGAACCCATTCTTTGGATAATTCTTTGGCAAAACAGGGTTTTCATCGGGATGATATTACCGATGTGTTTTTGACACACCTTCATTTTGACCACTGTGGCGGAGGCGTAAATTGGAACGCAGCTAAAACTGGCTATGAAGTGGCTTTTAAAAATGCCAAATATTGGACCAATGAAAACCATTGGGAATGGGCAACAAAACCCAATCTTCGGGAAAAAGCTTCCTTTTTATCGGAGAATATTTTGCCATTACAAGAAAGCGGACAATTGCATTTTTTGAAGATTCCAGAAGGTGATTTTGTAGATAAATCGGAACTTGATTTTGGGGTTTTCTTTGTAAACGGGCACACCGAAAAAATGATGATTCCTCACATTCAATATAAAGATAAAACCATTTGTTTTATGGCTGATTTAATTCCTACAGTGGGTCATTTGCCTTTACCTTATGTAATGGGTTATGACACTAGACCGCTTTTGACAATGCCAGA
>CALPPA020000075.1 GCA_943325355.2 Klebsiella pneumoniae
GATTCTGGAAAATACAACCCTTTATCTGTGGCTAATCCTTGTATAACAGCTTCTTGGAAAGAAACTTTTGGGGCATTATGGTTTAAACTGTAGTATTTCATTTTTATGTCATTGCGAGGCACGAAGCAATCTCATTTTTTATTTATATTATACTCACACCGTCCGGATTCACTTTTGAAACGTGGATTTCATAAGGCAAATTGATTTCGTCATATACAGCACTCATAGCTTTGGCGATTTTCTCGGCGGTTTCTTTTCCTTTGCTCAACGCAAAAATAGAAGGACCAGAACCTGAAATTCCACTACCTAAGGCTCCATTTTCGTAAGCGGTTTTCTTGATTAAATCAAAGCCAGGAATCAGCATACTACGAACCGGTTCGATAATTTCATCGTGTAAAGAGCGACCAATTAATTCGTAATCATTGGTATACAATCCAGCGACTAATCCGCCTACATTTCCCCATTGGGTGATAGCACTTTTAAGAGAAACAGTTTGTTTTAATACGGAACGCGCATCTGATGTTTTCAACTCAATTTGAGGATGAACCACGGTCGCATACAATTCAGATGGGCTGTCAATTTTGATAATATCCAACGGATTGGAACATCGTACCAAAGTAAAACCACCCAATAGGCAAGGAGCAACATTATCAGCGTGGGCATTTCCACTGGCTAATTTTTCGCCTTGCATTGCAAATTTTACCAATTCTTTTCGTGTAAAAGGTTTGCCTAACAATTCGTTAATCCCAAAAACAGCTCCAGCTGAACTGGCGGCACTGCTTCCGATTCCGCTTCCCGCTTTGATGTGTTTGTAAATTTCAATCTCGAAACCAAACTGGGTTTCCACTTCTTCCAACATCGCCAAAGCGGCCACGCCAGCCACATTATTTTCAGTTTCTAATGGCAAATCTGCTCCCACTATTTTAGTAATGCGAATGCCTTTTATATCTGATTTTCGAATAATCATTTCGTCACCCGCAGTAGCCAAACAAAGTCCGAGCACATCAAAACCACAGGAAAGATTGGCGATTGTTGCGGGGCAGAATATTTTTATTTCATTCATAAATTTTGGTTGTTGGTTGTCGGTTGTCGGTTGTCGGTTGTTTTTATCTAACAACCATCAACTAATAACTATCAACTAAATTAAATATTTCCAATTCGGATCACGTCGGCAAAAATTCCCGAAGCGGTCACCGCAGCACCGGCCCCAGCGCCTTTTATCAATAAAGGTTGGTCGATGTATCTATCCGTGTAAAATTGAACGATATTGTCTTTTCCTTCTAAATTATAGAACGGACTTTCTTTCGGGATGAATTCCAAACCAACTCCAGCCTTTCCGTTTTCGAAAGTAGCCACAAATTTTAATCGGCTGTCTTTAGCTTTGGCTTCAGCCAAAAGGTTTTCAAAATGAGCTGCATTGGCAATTAAAGACTTGAAAAAATCATCATTGTTTGTTGTACTTATACACTCCATTGGAAGGAAAGAATTGTTTTTAATATCCTCAATTTCCATTTTGTAACCACTTTCACGAATCAGGATCAAAATTTTTCTGGCTACATCAACACCGCTCAAGTCAATTTTAGGATCCGGTTCAGTGAATCCTTGAACTCCGGCTTCTTTTACCACATCGTGAAAAGAATTTTTCTCGTCGAAATTGTTGAAAATAAAGTTTAAACTTCCCGATAAAACTGCCTGAATTTTGTTGACTTTATCTCCTGAGGCAATCAAATGTTTCAAGGTGTCAATAATGGGTAATCCTGCACCCACATTGGTTTCAAATAAGAAAGGAGCATTGTATTTTCGGGATAATTGTTTTAGGCTACTGTAATTATCATACGCTGATGAACAAGCAATTTTGTTGCAAGTAACCACAGCAATATTTTGTTTTAAATAGTTACTATAGGTTTGCGAAACGGCTTCATTTGCAGTAATATCCACAAAAATGCTGTTGCGTAAATTGAGTGCTTTTACTTTTTCAATAAAAGTTTCCTTGTTGGCTGTCTCCCCATTTTCCAATAAAGATTGCCATTCTTTCAAAGGAATTCCATCTTCGTCAAAATACATTTTCCTGGAATTGGAAACTGCCACCACTCTTAGGTTTATTTTTAAATTTTCTTTCAGGAATTTCTTCTGTTGGTTGATTTGCGAAATGAATTTTTCACCTACGTTTCCAACACCCATCACGAATAGATTCAACTGTTTTGTGTTTTCTTCGAAAAAGTTTTCGTGAAGCGTATTTAAGGCTTTTTTTACATCTCTTTCGTTGATAACGGCCGAGATGTTTCTTTCTGACGCTCCTTGCGCTATGGCTCTAATATTGACATTATTTTTCCCCAACGTACTGAACATTCTTCCGCTCAAGCCTTGATGATTTTTCATATTTTCGCCTACCAAAGCAATGATGCAAAGGTTTTTTTCTACAATGCAGGACTCAATTTTGTTTTGAGAAATTTCAATTTCAAAAGCTTTGTTTATAGCATTCTCAGCTTTTTCAGCATCACTATCCAAAATTCCAATACAAATGGAATGTTCTGACGATGCTTGTGTAATAAAAATCACGTTGATATTTTCGTGTGACAACACTTCGAAAAGTCTTTTTGAAGAACCCGCAACACCAATCATTCCAGAACCTTCAAGCGTAATCAAAGTGATGTGGTCAATATGGCTGATTCCTTTAACAGGATTGGTATGAGAAGTATCTTGGCTTGAAATGTAAGTTCCTTCGGCTTCTGGTTCGAACGTATTTTTGATCCAAATGGGAATGTTTTTTCTTAACACTGGTTGAATCGTAGGCGGATACAACACTTTGGCACCAAAATGAGACAACTCCATGGCTTCTTGATACGAGATTGTGGCAATAGGTTGGGCTTGTTTTACGACTTTAGGGTTTGCGGTAAACATTCCGTTGACATCAGTCCAAATTTCCAATTCAGTTGCGTCAAGGGCTGCAGCAATAATTGCAGCAGAATAATCCGAACCGCCACGACCTAAAGTGGTACCAATTCCATCAAATGTTGAAGCTATAAATCCAGGCATTATTACAATTTGAGCTTCATTCGACGCAAAATAATCCGCAATTAGTGAATTAGAAATTTCAAAATTTACAGCGGCTTTGCCAAAATTAGTATTTGTTTTTATCAGTTCACGGCTGTCTTTGTAACTGCTATTTTTATGATGTTGTTTTAAGGCTTCAGCGATGATGTAGGATGACAATAATTCTCCAAAACTCAAAATCGTATCCGAAGTTCTTGGAGATAACTCACCTAAAAGATAACAACCTTCTAGTAATGTTTCTAGGTGATTAATGATTCTCTTGATGTGGCTCAAAGAACTGCTTTGCTCACTTACGGGAATCAATTCTTTTATGGCATCTAAATGTTTTTTCTCGATTTCGGCTACAACTTCCTTGAAACTTTCGTCGTTTGAAGCTGCTTTTTGGGAGGCAAGAACCAATAAATCAGTCACTTTAGTAAAGGCCGAAACGACTACGACTAGTTTGTCTTGTTTTGCTTTGTGGAGCACTATGTCTAAAACGAGTTTTATATTTTGGGCATTGGCTACTGATGTTCCGCCAAATTTTAATACTTTCATATTTTTTTTTATTTACTTCGTCCTTTCGCCCTTTGGGCTCGAGTGAAAAATGAGAATGGTTTCTATACACCTATGAACTTTCTTCTTTTAGAAAAAAGCACGAAAACTGGATGATATGTAAAAGTATAAACCCCTAAAGGGTAGTCGTTGTAGTAGTGGTAGAAACAACAGAAATTGTAGCCCAAACTTGGGTTGCTATCGGAGAGTGATATGTATTGTTGTTATTTTCCATTATGATTTTTCAAAAGTACATTTTTTTATAAAACAACAAAACCTTTTCTTCTGCTTTTGCGAATATTTTAAAAAACAGCCTATAAAAAAAAGAATATTAAATATTTTCATAGCAATATCTTGTTTTTTAACATTTGTTTATTGAATTTTGCCCTCATAAAAGGTACTGTTAAAAATGGATAATACACATTATATAAGCCCAGAATTGCTTTCCATAGAAAAGGTGCAAGAAATTATTTTGCAACATATATCATTGGCATTATCTAATGAAGCTAGGGTAAATATTCAAAAATGTCGGGATTATCTGGACAAAAAAATGGCTTCTCACTTGAAACCTATTTATGGCATTAATACTGGATTTGGTTCGCTTTGCAATGTAAAAATATCCAATGAAAATCTCTCTAAACTTCAGGAAAATTTAGTAAAATCGCATTCTTGCGGAACCGGAGACGAAGTGCCAAATGAGATTGTAAAACTGATGTTATTGCTTAAAATTCAATCCTTGAGTTATGGACATTCCGGAATTCAACTGCAAACAGTAGAAAGGTTAGTAGATTTTTATAACAATGATATTTTACCTGTTATTTACACCCAAGGTTCACTAGGGGCCTCTGGAGATTTAGCACCTTTAGCTCATATGTCTTTGCCTCTTTTAGGAGAAGGCGAAGTTTATTTTGAAGGCAAGAAAGTCCATTCTAGTGAAGTTTTGAAACATTTTAATTGGGAACCCATTGTCTTGAAATCCAAAGAAGGCCTGGCTTTATTGAACGGAACTCAATTTATGAGTGCTTATGGTGTTCATATTTTAATGAAAGCCAGCAAGTTTTCTTATTTTGCAGATTTAATTGGAACCATTTCCTTGGAAGCTTTCGACGGCAGAATTGAACCTTTTCACGAATTGATTCATCGTATTCGTCCACACGAAGGACAAATCTTGACAGCCAATCGCGTTAACCATTTTCTAGAAGGAAGCGAAATTATTGGTCATGAGAAAAAGCACGTTCAAGACCCGTATTCTTTTAGATGCATTCCACAAGTTCACGGAGCTTCGAAAGATGCGATTGATTATGTAAGAAAAGTATTTAGCACTGAAATTAATTCGGTTACGGATAATCCCAATATATTTATTGATAGCGATGAGATTATTTCAGGCGGTAATTTTCACGGTCAACCCTTGGCTTTAGCCTTAGATTTTATAGCCATTGCCCTAGCCGAATTAGGAAGTATTTCCGAAAGAAGAACCTTTCAATTGGTATCGGGTTTGCGAAATCTACCTGCATTTTTGGTTGACAATCCTGGATTGAATTCAGGTTTAATGATTCCGCAGTATACAGCAGCCAGCATTGCCAGTCAAAACAAACAATTGGCAACGCCGTCAAGCGTAGATAGCATTGTATCGAGTAACGGGCAAGAAGATCATGTGAGTATGGGAGCTAATGGTGCTACGAAAGCATTGAAAGTTATGGAAAACTTAGAGCGAATACTTGCCATTGAATTAATGAATGCTTCGCAAGCCATTGAATATAGAAGACCATTGAAATCTAGTAATTTTATTGAAATATTTTTGAAAACCTATCGTTCCGAAGTTCCTTTGGTAAAAGAAGACCGGATTTTGCATTATGACATTGAGAGAACAGTAACTTTTCTGAACAGTTTTGTAATCGAATAAAATTTGTTAACACTAACTTAACATGCACAGGAAATAAAGAACTAATTTTGTTGTCTAAAATTATCACAAAATGTCTATAAATAGTATTTTTCAGTTTTTAGTTCCAAAAGATAAAAAATTCTTCCCACTTTTTGAGCAAGCCTCAGCCAATTTAGTTCAATTAGCTTCCATTTTACACGAAGCTGTAAATCTTCCTTTAAAGGAAAGAGATGAGCTTTTTTTGAAAATTGATGAATTAGAACAAAAAGGAGAGGATATTACACGTTTGACCAATTTAGAATTAAGTAGAAATTTTATCACTCCGTTTGATAGAGAAGATATCTATTCGTTAATTACTGCGATAGACAATGTTGCTGATAATCTTCATGGAGCATCAAGCAGAATGAAATTGTATCAAGTTGAAAAGATTACTAAATCTATCCGAAAATTGACTGAAATTAATCTTGAAGCCTGCCAACTTATAGACAATGCTGTAAAAGAATTGAGAGATTTAAAAAAATTAAAAAGTATTACTGCGGCTTGTGCCAAAATAAATAAGCTTGAGGCTAAATCGGACGATGTTTATAATAAAGCAGTTGCTGATCTTTTTGAAAATGAAACCGACGCCAAAAATATTATTAAATACAAAGAGGTATTATCTGTTTTAGAAACAGCGACTGATAAATGCAAAGGAGTTGCCGGAGTTTTAGAATCTATTACAGTAAAACATTCATAATTAATTTTTCAATTTAGATTATGGGATTTACGCTACTTATTGTTATAATCGTATTGGCTTTAATTTTTGATTACATCAATGGTTTTCATGATGCTGCAAATGCGATTGCAACTGTTGTTGCTACAAAAGTTCTTACTCCTTTTCAAGCCGTACTTTGGGCAGCTTTTTTTAACTTTTTAGCCTATTGGGTTTTTGGGTTTGGTGTAGCAGATACTGTTGCGAAAACTGCCAATACTATGGATATTAACCTAGTTGTTATTTTAGCAGGAATAATTGCCGCTATTTGTTGGAACTTATTAACTTGGTGGCTTGGAATCCCGTCGAGTTCTTCTCACACTTTAATTGGAGGTTTTGCTGGAGCTGCACTTGCTCATGCGATTGCCGTTTATGGATTTGACGGATATTTGACTGAAGATGGAACTACAGCGCATTGGTATAATATAGTAAGTTGGTACAAAGCAGGAAAAGAGGGAGGATTGCCATCTGGTGTAGTTATAGTCATTGCATTTATTGTTTTGGCACCTCTTCTTGGCGCATTAGCTTCTTATTTAATTTCGATTTGGATGTTGAGTGCTTCCAAGAAAACGATACTTCCAAAGCTCTTTACTTTAGCACTAATTGTATCGACTATATGGTTTGTTTATTCTCAAATGGTTTTTTATGAGGATATAGAAAAACCACGTTTTGATTCCCATTTTTGGAGTATTGTATTCGAGTCACACAACATAAAATGGTTTTTAGTCGCTTTTATAATATTATCTATTTCAATTTTTGCATTAATATTCAGTAGTTTAAATCTTTATCAAGCGGATGCCGCTTTAAGAAGAATGCAATTAATATCCTCAGCTGCCTTTAGTTTAGGACACGGTGGAAATGATTCGCAAAAAGTGATGGGAATTATTGCAGCAGCTGTTGCAGTATATATTCAAACAAATGGAGTGGCACAAGAAAGTCTACCCGCTTGGTTAGATGTAGTACTTCCTAAGGACGATGGATCATTCAAAATGCCCGATTGGATTCCGCTAGCCTGTTATACCGCAATTGCAGCAGGTACTTTGAGTGGGGGTTGGAAAATTGTTAAAACAATGGGTTCCAAAATCACAAAAGTTACTTCTTTCGAGGGAGTTGCTGCAGAAACAGCAGGAGCGTTGACACTTTATTTTACAGAGCATTTAAAAATTCCGGTAAGTACTACTCACACTATTACAGGTTCTATTATTGGAGTTGGTTTAACGAAGCGTGTTTCGGCAGTTCGCTGGGGAGTTACCGTGAGTTTGTTATGGGCTTGGGTTCTGACAATTCCAGTATCAGCATTATTAGCAGCCATAGTGTATTATATATTGAGTCTCTTTTTAGGATAAAAAATAAAAATATTAGTTGAATAATTCCCTCTGCATTCTGATGTTGAGGGATTTTTTTTGTTTAATTTGGATTTTATAAAGAGCTCTTGTTTACCACCTTTAATTAGAGAATATTATAAAGAATTTACTCTACTTTCTACTTTTGATTTATTATTTATAGCTTAATTAGAAATTCTGCACACTACGTTTATCATTTTTAAGATTAGAGTCAATAAAGAACAGTGAATTTTATAATTCTCCAATTAAATTATGTAAGAGCTTTTGCTAATTCAAAAAATTGCAATGGACGCATTTGCAAAGTTATTTTTTGA
>CALPPA020000076.1 GCA_943325355.2 Klebsiella pneumoniae
CTTCTTTTTTCAATGGAATATCGGATTGGGCATCGCCCGCCAAAGCTTTTGCTAAATTAACATTGGTCACTTCGGTGGTCAAATCAGATTTCAATCTCACAATTGTCGCCCTGTTAGTATAGGCATCTTCTTTCAATCCATCGGCCTGTGCAATCAGGTCTGAAACTCGCATCCCTTCATAAAAAGAGTAAATGTCTGGTCTAAAAACAGCACCTTCAATTTTAATTCGATTTTCAAATCGGTTTAAAATCTTCGAAACCCTATAGACATCTCCAGCAAGTGGTCTATAACTACTGAACTCTGAAGATTTAATGTCTTTTACCTTGAAATCTTTACTTGTTTTTTGCAATACATTTACAGATGCCGTATAAGCAAACTCATTAAATCCAGAGGCAAATGACAATAAATCTTTGAAAGTCTCCCCTGATTTCATCTCGAAAATCCCAGGACGTTTTACTTGGCCTTCCAAAGTAACTCTTTGGGTATAAGCTGGAATCCGTATCACATCATTGTCTTTTAAACCTACATTATCAGATTGATTGCCGTTGACCAAAAACTTGTAAATATCAATATTCTTATACACCTTGTTGTTCCGTAGCAACTCAATGTTACGATAACTACCATTCTTGCCTGGTCCACCTCCCATAAAGAGGGCGTTATAAACTGTCGCCAAGGAAGAAATAGAATAATTTCCGGGTTGCTTACTACCAATGATGGTGACTTTGATTGTTCTAATGCGACTCAAACTTATACCCACTTGTGACTGACCGGACGCAACAGTGCTGTAAACTCTAGATATTGCTCCTCTAATTTTCTGTGTGGCAGCTTCAATAGTCATTCCTGAAACCGAAATTTGACCCACATTCTGAATGTTAACCTTCCCTTCCATAGTTACGGGGACACTAGCAGAGAATTCTTGAACTCCGTAAACACTAATTTGTAATTCATCACCAGGCCCTAAAATATAGTTCACTGGAGTAGCTAATTTCAAATTGGGCTCAAAATTCAATTCTGGGTTATCAAACAACTCCGAGCCAAAGACTAATGAATTTAGAGTGTCTTTCACTTTCTTGTTGACAATTTTATCTTGTTTTCGACTCAATTCTTCTTTTTTCTCATCAAAATTGTCCTTATTCGAAACTCCTGTCGGACTGGACTGAGCTCCTCCTAATCGCAATTTTAATTTGGCAAACTCTGTTGCCGGCATTCCCTTGGCTAAAGCTATAGGCTCCACTTGCTCTATGGTGGTATTGTTGGTTTGCAACTGCGTTTTTATTTTGGCTATATCGCTGTCCGATAAATAATCTACTTTGAGCGTGCTCAAATCAGTACTTTTCAACAAATCTTGTGCCAGCAATGTGCCTGATTGAAAAAGAGCAAACATCAGTAAAAGGGCTGTAATTATTTTTCTCATAAAGCGATGGTAATTAATATTATATTTTTAAATAAACGACTAATTCTAGTCATTTTAGGTTAACTTAACTTGGTAAAGTAACTTCTTTTTTTCTATTTATTGAATTTTTGATACTGTATCATTTTTCTTGAAATGAAATCCACAACATAACGGAGATCTTTCATTTCATAACCAACTACAAATTTTCTTTTTGCACGGCTTCGCCATAGTGACTCCCAAAATAGGAGTACCAAAAACGGCAATCGGTGCAAATTTATAATAAATTAAAAAAACAATGAGTGTTTTAAGAATGGAATATTACAATATGAAATAGCTAAAATAAAGCTCTAATTTTTCTCTATTTTACTACAAACGAACCCATTGCAATTCAAGCTTACTGCTATAACACCTAATTTTTATAATTTATATTTAAAAATAAATAAATTACACCTCTTTCTTATTCACTTTAAGAATACATCCTAAAGATTCTAAAATCAAAATATAATGATTCTTTTTGACTTCTTGTATCACAGCCGACTGACTCAAAAATGGACCTGATTCCATAACAATCTTATCCCCTTTTTTCCATTGATCCACTGAAACATCATAAGTATCAGGAACCGAAAGCCAATTTTTAATAGTTTCAATTTCTGAATCTTTTACTACGGCAGGTTTCCCCAGCCAAAACAAATAACGAACCGCGCCTACAACTTCAAAAACTTGATTTCGTTTTTTTTCATCAATTTGAACAAAAATATAGGAATTAAACAAGGGTACACTTACTTTTTTTTTCCGGTCTGACCATTGACTAATTTTGGTAATCAAAGGACAAAAGGTTACCACGCCAATTTCATTCAATCGCTCTGCCACTTTTTTTTCCCATTTAGGCTTGGTGTACACTACATACCAATTCATAGTTTTTTCTGTTATGTGTTATCAGTTATCCGTTAACTGTTAACGTTAACTACCTATTCAAATTAATTCCAATTATTTTCTACATAACGTAAAAAAGAAAATAGTTTAGCACCAAGCACATCATATTCGTCTTTGATTAACCTTAGCTCATCTGCTAAGTCAGGATATAAAAAGTGCAATTTTTCTAAATGGAACATAGTTTCTAAATTACTGGAATCAGAATAAGTTAGGAACTTGATAAAATCTTGTTTATACCGTTTTCGTCCATATCCTTCAACAATATTTGTTCCTACTGAATCCGAAGATCTTCTTATTTGACTCCCCAATTCATACAATTCATGTCTGGGTAATTTTAATGACACAGTATGTGTTTTATAAAACAATGACAAACTCAAATTATAAATATCCAAATCTTTATAACTTTTCATAATTTTTCTGTTTTCTGTTCTCGGTTTTCTGTTATTGTCTATTTTAAACGATGGAATATCTATTTTAAAATAACTTTTAATTGACCTTTTTTTATCATTAAATCGTAGGTTAACGTATCGTAACCAATAACTGATAACCGATAACCGACAACCAATAACCTATAACTTTTCTAAGAATACATCTTCAAATAATACTTCTCATAATCTCCAGAAGTAACACTATTCAACCAGTCCTGATTATTCAGATACCAATCAATCGTAATCTCTAGTCCTTGTTCAAAAGTGACTGACGGCTTCCAACCCAATTCCTTATTTATCTTGTTAGCATCAATTGCGTAACGCAAATCGTGGCCTGGCCTATCTTTGACGTAAGTAATCAATTTTGCCGATTCTCCATTTTCCCTACCTAATTTAGTATCCATAATTTGGCACAACACTTTCACCAAATCGATATTTTTCCATTCATTAAATCCACCAATATTATAGGTTTCGTGATTCTTCCCTTTATGAAAAACCAGGTCTATGGCTACAGCATGGTCCTTCACAAACAACCAATCTCGGGTATAATTACCGTCTCCATAAACTGGCAACGGTTTATTGTTGATAATATTATTGATGAACAAAGGAATTAGTTTTTCTGGAAAATGGTTGGGCCCATAATTGTTAGAACAATTAGTAAGCACATAAGGCAGTCCATATGTTTCTCCGTAAGCTCGTACAAAATGATCAGAGCTTGCCTTGGAGGCAGAGTAAGGAGAATTAGGGTCATAAGGCGTGGTTTCGGTAAACAAGCCTTCGGTTCCCAATGAACCATATACCTCATCAGTGCTCACTTGATAAAAACGTTTATCTTCAGAGGCATTTGCCCAAATTTGACGAGCAGCATTGAGTAAATTAACTGTTCCAATTACATTGGTTTTCACAAAAGCCATAGGGTCTTCAATCGAACGATCCACATGAGACTCGGCTGCTAAATGGATTACACCGTCAAATTGATGCTCTTGAAACAAATTAGAAATAAAAACGGCATCGGTAATATCACCTTTCACGAAAGTATAATTCGGTTCTTTTTCAATATCAATGATATTCTCCAAATTACCAGCATAGGTAAGCGCGTCTAAATTAAAGATTTGATATTCTGGATATTTATTAACAAAAAGTCGCACGACGTGAGAACCTATAAATCCTGCTCCACCCGTGATTACTATTTTTTTCATTATAACTTATTTTATTTGTATCAACTATTTTTTTTCTTATTACAACTATCAACCCCTTCCAACTTCGTACTTTCTCTTAAAGCCTCCCGTCAGCCACTTTTCCCAACACACCTTTCACATCATAAAGCACACTGTTTTTGTTTCTCAGGGTATTAAAGTCTAAACCAATAAATTCCTTGTGTGCTACCCCCAAAACTAAGGCATCAAATGTAGTCGTCGGTATCTCTTTGCTAGTTTTCAATCTATATTCATGCAAAACTTCGGTTGGATTTGCCCAAGGATCATAAAGACTAACTTTAATGCCATAATCCTCCAAGGCAGCAATCACATCGACAATTTTGGTATTGCGAACATCGGGGCAATTTTCCTTGAAAGTTATTCCTAACATCAACAAACTCGCCCCATTAATGACTACTCCTTTTTTGATCATCAACTTGACAACTTGCGAGGCTACATATTCGCCCATACTATCGTTCAAACGGCGACCTGCTAAGATTATTTCAGGATGATACCCATTTTCTTGTGCCTTTTGTGCCAAATAATACGGATCAACTCCAATGCAATGTCCACCAACCAAACCTGGCTTGAAGGGAAGAAAATTCCATTTAGTTCCTGCTGCTTCCAACACGGAATGGGTGTCGATTTCCAAAATATTAAATATTTTAGCCAATTCGTTAACAAAAGCTATATTGATGTCGCGTTGCGAATTCTCAATAACCTTAGCTGCTTCAGCGACTTTAATCGAAGGAGCTAGATGTGTTCCAGCCGTAATAACCGATAGATACAATTGATTTACTTGCTGACCTATTTCTGGAGTAGAACCCGAAGTGACTTTCAAAATCTTGTCTACAGTATGTTCTTTGTCTCCCGGATTGATTCTTTCCGGCGAATAGCCCACAAAAAAATCGACATTGAATTGCAATCCCGAAATGCGTTCTAAAACTGGCACACATTCCTCCTCAGTCACACCGGGATAAACAGTGGATTCATAAATGACGATATCTCCCTTTTTCAATACTTTGCCCACGGTTTCGCTGGACTTGTACAAAGGAGTTAAATCAGGCCGATTGTTTTTGTCAATAGGAGTGGGAACAGTAACAATAAAATGATTACAATCTGCAATTTCTGTCAAGGTTGAAGTGCAATACAAACCAATGCCTGAATTGGGAGTTTCAAGCAATACTTGCTGCAAACTAGCAGCATCAATTTCGAGAGTACTGTCGTTACCTAATTTTAACCCATCGATCCGAGACTGGTTGATGTCAAATCCTACCACTTGATATTTTGTAGCAAAAAGTCGTGCCAAAGGCAAACCCACATATCCCAAACCAATTATGGCTATTTTAACTTTTGTTTTCATTTTTAATTTAGATTTAGATTTCCTATGAGAAAACCGTTGTTTTTATTTTTTTTAGTAGCCTTTCTTCGAACTCCATAACCTAGCTTCAACCTCTAAATTCTAATTTCCATTTTCCTCTTTGGTTGCTAAATTCTCCCAATACCAACTCACCGCTTCCTTCAAACCTTCTTGCAATGAAAATTGTGGATCATAGCCCAACAATCTTTTTGCTTTTTCAATACTGGCTAAAGAATGGGGAATATCTCCTGCACGATTCGGTCCATATTCAATCGATACATTGGCAATCCTAGGATCGTAAACTGATAAATATTTTTTCAAAAAATCTACTAAATCATTCAAAGTGTTTCGGTCTCCATAAGCAGTATTAAAAACTGTATTTATCGCTTCTGGATTAGTGGTGCTAATCGCTAATTCATTCATTTGAATCACGTTATCTATATAGGTAAAATCACGAGAATAGTTACCGTCGCCATTAATTTTTGGACTTTCTAGTTGCATCAACTGCAACACGAATTTAGGAATAACGGCAGCATATGCTCCATTAGGATCTTGCTTTCGCCCAAAAACATTAAAATAACGCAAACCAATGGTTTCCATCCCATACGTTCGACTGAAAATTTCGGCATACAATTCGTTGACGTATTTGGTAATAGCATAAGGTGAAAGGGGTTTCCCGATGACATCTTCCACTTTTGGTAATCCTTGCGAATCTCCATAAGTCGATGAACTAGCGGCATACACAAACCGTTTCACCTTTGCGTCACGAGCAGCAGTAAGCATATTTAAAAAGCCAGAAACATTGACATCATTAGTAGTACTGGGATCTTTTATAGACCGCGGCACTGAACCCAAAGCAGCCTGATGCAAGACATAATCCACTCCTTGAACCGCTGTCTGGCAATCACTACTATTTCGGATATCGCCTTCAATTAATTGAAAGTTCGCATTGGAGATGATGTCCTCTAAATTATGTCGATGCCCTGTTGCAAAATTATCCAAACAAACTACTTGATGTCCTTTGGATAAAAAATATTCGCAAAGATTGGAACCAATAAATCCAGCCCCACCCGTAATTAATATTTTATTTTTTGTTTCTACTTTCATACCTAAAATTTGTAAAAAACTGTATTATTGTGTGCGTCTTTTTCGTAAGTCCCTTATTATCTTTTCAATAATATTTCTAGGAGGACTCTCTTCATGATAGCCGTTTGAATAGGCACCGTAACCATATCCGTAACCATATCCATAGCCGTAACCAGCTCCATACTTAGCCTTGTTTTCGAAACTATTCAAAATGATACTTACATTATTGAGTTCGCCACGTTTCACCCTATTATTTAACTGGCTAATCATCTCCTTTTTAGAAAAATTTTGTCTAACTATATATAAAATAACATCACAATATTGTGCTAATTCTAATGCGTCAGAAACCAATCCCACAGGTGGTGTATCTAGAATAATATAATCGTATTTCTGCTTTAACTCTTCTATTAATTCTTTCATACCATCACTCATAATCATTTCGGCAGGATTAGGTGGCACTGGTCCTGAAACAATTACATCAAGATAAGGAACTCCGGTAGGAAATATAATTTCATCAAGCGTTTTCTGTTTGATTAAATAATTCACGATTCCCACTTCATTGGATAAATCAAATTCTGCAAAAAGTTTCGGTTTTCTTAAATCCAATCCTATGATAACAGTCTTTTTTTCGCTTAATGCAAAAATCGTTGCAATATTGATGGAACAAAATGTTTTCCCTTCACCACTGACTGACGAGGTAATCATCAACGTTTTTGCACCATCTACATTTTGCTGTTTGTATAAAAATTGAAGTGAAGATCTAATGGCTCTAAAAGATTCTGATAAAGCCGATTTTGGCTTATCGTAAACGGCAAGATTAGTAAGTTCTCTATTAACCCCAACGACACCTATCAAAGGGATTTGGGTCAATTTATTGATATCGTCTGTGTTTAAAATAGAATTATTGATAAGGAAAATTCCAAAAACAAAAAGCATCGGAATCAGCAAACCTAAAAATAATGCCAAGACATAATTTACTGTTGTTTTAGGACCTATTTGCCCTCCACCAATATCTTTGGCAGGGTCAATAAAATGAATATCTGATAAATTTGCCGCTTTCACAATATCGGCTTCAGAGCGTTTTTGAAGAAAGGTGCTGTAGATATTATCGCTTAAATCGTATTTTCTTTTAATTTTTATGAGCTCTTGTTGGTCGTCTGGAAGTTTTTTTATGCTGCTTTCCGTTTCATTAATTTTACTATTAACTACCGTTAAATCATACTGCAAAGAGGCTTTGGCTGTGGCGATGTTTTCAATCAATACTTTCTTGACAGCTTCCATTTGATTGTCAAAATCCCTGAAAATCTTATCACTTTTTACTGCATAAGCCATTTCTGATCTTTGGGTAGAAAGCGAAATCAATTTCGACACATTC
>CALPPA020000077.1 GCA_943325355.2 Klebsiella pneumoniae
TGCAAATCCAATTCTCTTGCCAAAATTAATAATTTTCTACCCACATCGTTTCCGCATAAATCTTCTCTTGGATCGGGTTCGGTGTAACCGTTATCGATGGCTTCTTTAAGAATTTCGCTGAACGGAACGTCTTTTGCCGAGAAATTATTGAATAAATAACTCAACGTTCCCGAGAAAACACCTTTGATTTTAGTGATATTTTCGCCTGAAAGATGCAATAATTTTATGGTATCAATCAATGGTAAACCTGCACCAACATTGGTTTCATACAAATAATTCTTTTGATTTTCTGCCAATACTTTTCGCAAATCTTTGTAAAACTTATAACTCAAGGTGTTTGCCACTTTATTGGACGAAATCAAGTCGAAACTATTTTCGGCCAATGTTACATAATTTTCGACAAAGATGGAACTTGCCGTGTTGTCAATGGCAATCAAATTCTCCATATTATTTTCATTGGCGAAAGCAATGACATCATCAATTGTATAAGAAAAACCGTTGGTTTGAATCTCGTTTTTCCAATTTGGAGAAACTCCATTTTTGATTAAAAGCAAATTCTTAGAATTTGCAATAGCAAAAACATTTAACTTAATATCTTTACGTTTTTCGATACTTGCAGCTGATTCTAAAATTTGGTTAATCAAAGTTCCTCCCACTAATCCGTGACCAAAAATAGCAATATTAATTTTCTTAGAAACACCGAAAATCTCCCCGTGAATGACGTTCAAGGCCTTGTTCAATTGTGATTTTTTCACCACCAAACTCACGTTTTTCCCCGTTACCGTATTGTTGAAAAGAATGGGTACTACCTTGTTCTTTATCAACGAAGTGTACGGTTTATGGAAAGTACTCAAATCCTGACCAATTATTGAAATCACCGAAACATCATCGGTAATCGAAATCTTGTTCACGTCTTTAGAATAGAAATCATTTTCGAATTCTTTTTCCAATTCAATCATTGCTTTTGTGGCTTGATTGGAGTTAACAACAAGTCCAATTCCTCTTTCAGAAGAACCTTGCGAAATGATGCTTACGCTAATGTCATTATCGCCCATTACTCTAAAAATTCGAGCATCGACACCCGTTTTTCCCAACAATCCTCTTCCTTCAAGGTTGACTAACGCCACATTTTCGAGAACTGAAAGTGTTTTAATTCCTACCGCATTTGATTTAGACGTAATTAAAGTTCCTTGATTTTCGTGGTTAAACGTATTTAAAATTCGCAACGGAATATTTTTTTCCAACAACGGAATAATAGTTTTGGCGTGCAAAATCGTGGCTCCAAAATTGGCTATTTCATTCGCTTCATTAAAAGACAAACGGTCAATTTTTTTGGCATCAGGAACTAATTCCGGGTTGGCTGTATAAAGTCCGTCAACGTGGGTATAATTTTGCAATTCCTCGGCATCAAGATAATTGGCAATCAGGGAAGCGGTGTAATTGCTGCCGTTTCTGCCTAAAGTCGTAGTGTCGTTATTATTATTGGAGCCGATAAAACCAGTAATAATATTTACGGTATCACTATTTTGTTTGAAATAATTGACCACATTTTTCTTTGAAACTTGTTCCAATGGTTGAGCATCTCCAAAATTAGAATCGGTTTTTATCAAGGCTCTTGTGTCTGCAAAACGAGCAGCAATTCCTTTTTCTTGTAACACTGCTGTTATCAATTTTGCCGAAAGTAATTCACCCTGAGACAGCACTTGGTCTTTTATTTTTTCACTATAATCACCTATCAAACTTACACCTTCAAAAAGTTTGTCTAAAATGGCAAATTCTTCAGATAAATCGACATTGGTATAAATGTCTTGTTGATAGCTTTTGAAACTTTCTAACAAGGGTTTATAATTCCCGTTTTTGGCCGCTATTGTTAAAATATCTTCTAATTCATCCGTTGCATTACCTCTCGCTGAAATAACCACTGCTATATTTTCACCTTTGTTTTTTTTATCGATAATAATATCTAAAACTTTGTTAATCCCTTCGCCGTTGGCCATTGATTTTCCGCCAAATTTCAATATTTTCATTTTATTTTTTTTATTTTTAAAAACGACATCCAATAAACTGTTTAATTGATCGTATTCCATTAAGAAAGCATCGTGTCCGTGTTGCGAATCGATTTCGCTATAGAAAACATTATGCTTAAACTTTTTTATTTCTTGGTAGGTTTCTCGGTTTTCATTTGCTGTAAAAAACAAATCAGAATTTATTCCGATGATATAAATATTAGCATCCACTTCGGAAATTATATTTTCGAAAGAGGTTCTTCCTCTAGTAATGTCGATAGTTTTGAGTAACTGATTCATCATTTTGTAAGCCGAAAGCTGAAACCTTTTTTGCAATTTCTCGCCGTGATGATTCAGCCAACTTTCCACTTGAAATGATTCGGTCGAATCTGTCGATGTTCTTTGGAATTTTTCTTTAAAAGATTCCGGCGTTCTGTAACACAACATCGCGTGAATACGAGCATCTTCGATAGGTTTTGATGAATTGCAAAGAATTTTTTCTTGCAAATAACAATTAGCAATCAACCAATCTGTTGATTTCCAATCGGAAGCAATTGGAAAAAAATTATGAGTCAACTTAGGTTCTAAAGCCACCATTTCCCAAGCAATTCCGCCACCAACTGAGCCTCCAATAATGGCGAAAAATTCTTTTACTTTTAAATATCGGATTCCTTCCAGAAAAAGTCTAGCAATATCTCGTGCCGTAAAATCTAAATAATTTTCAATATACGTTTTATCAAAACCATTGCCAGGAACGTTAAAAGCTAAAATGGTGTATTTATTTGTATCGATTGTTTTGTTATCGCCAATAAGATTATTCCACCAACCATTATCCCCTATAACTTGGGAGTTTCCAGTCAAGGCGTGATTTACCAAAACAATTGGAGCAGTATTTATAAATTGACCAAAAACTTGATAACTTAAGTTTATAAAAGGAATAAATACGCCACTTTCGGTGGTGAAATTTTGTAATTTAATAGATGTTGGTTTATTTTCCAATATTCAAATCTTTTATGATTTTTGATTTGTGTCTGGAAATATTAGAAAGAAAGCTAGAAGTAAACTAGAAGAATTCTTGTTGTTATCTTTTCCCGATGTATCGGGATAGAATGTAGCACCTTTCGATTGTGGCGTAGGTTGCTAAGCTTTCATAGGGTCTATTCCCTCGAGCTTTCTTTATAACATTTCAATACAGTTGTGAACTTAAAGGCACAAATTAACTACTATTTTTTTTAACAACCAAATTTTAAATTGATTGGTTTTTTATTAAAAATTTAAAACAGCGTCGGACAGCCCCGATTAAAAGACTCCCGCCGTTGCTTTTTTTTAAATACACTTCGTTAATCCAATTGTTATTAGATAAAAAGTGTTTCGTTTTCTTCAGAATACAATTGAGACAACAAAGAATTTGATGTTTTGCCTGTATTTGTATCTTTTTTTGAAATTAGGCCAAACTTGGTGTATGTTAATTGTAAGTTGCCTTGATCTTTTATATTCGCTTTGGCACCCAGATTGAAACTTTTAAGAAACTCAAGTGCTTTTGATATTTGTCTTAGTGTTTTCATACTATATAATATTTTAAATGTTCTACTTCATTTTACAACCCTTTGAAATCGGTTTCTCGAAGTTCAAATAGTTTTTTTATACTTTATTTTTTAAATGCTTTTAATCGAATTTTCGCTCGAAAATTAGAAAACCCTTTATTCAATTGCGTAAATATTGAGTTAACAAATCATAAATATTTAACTAATTAAACTTTAGCCTATTAGACCCAAACCAATATGTTTATTGTGTTTGTAATACTAGAGCAAAAAACCCTTTTAGAAACAGATCCAAAAGGGTTTTAAGTTTTGTTATAACTTATACTTTCGGAATCAACAGTCATAAACACACACCATAAATTTTGCACAAATCATCGATTTGACATTACATTTGGACATTTGTTGTTGCTTTATATAGTTCATAGTATTATAGTTTGTGATTATTGAATTTCAAAAAAAAACCTCCCATTTTCTGGGAGGTTTTTGCTTTATAATTTTGATTTAAAATTATGCAATAAACGACCCACAGGATTTTTCCTGAATTTGCTTTGACATATTGCACACATTAAACTTCATTTTTTCTTGTTTTCTTGTAACAAATATCCAAACTATTATTTGGAAATCCAAATAATTTCAAAAACATAACATTTAGATAATACAGTGTTATAAATGACCCTACTCTCTTTCCAATGTACATTAAGTTTTTAGTTTAAAAAAATAAGTTAAGATTAATTTGCAATTCAAAATGGTTTCATACATTTGCACTCGAATATTAGAGGAAAAATTTGAACTGATTGCAACCTCGTTAAAAAAATGCTAAAGCAGGAACACTCCTTTAGTATTTTCCAGCAATTTTTTTTCCTCGCTTAATTTAAAAATTTATATTATTATGGCTTATTTATTTACGTCAGAATCTGTGAGTGAAGGGCATCCAGACAAAGTCGCTGATCAAATTTCGGATGCTTTAATTGATAATTTCTTGGCCTTTGACCCTGAGTCAAAAGTAGCTTGTGAAACTTTGGTGACAACCGGATTAGTTGTATTGGCTGGTGAAGTTAAATCTGAAACCTATTTAGATGTTCAAACCATCGCAAGAGATATCATTAAGAAAATTGGTTACACAAAAAGCGAATACATGTTTGAAGCTAATTCTTGTGGTGTGCTTTCCGCTATTCACGAGCAATCTGCAGACATCAATCAAGGTGTCGACAGAGCTAACAAAGAAGAGCAAGGTGCTGGTGACCAAGGAATGATGTTTGGTTATGCAACCAATGAAACTGAAAACCTTATGCCTTTGGCTTTGGATTTATCTCATAAATTATTACAGGAATTAGCTGTTTTGCGTCGGGAAAATAATGAAATTACGTATTTGCGTCCTGATGCAAAATCACAAGTAACTTTGGAATATAATGATGATAACAAACCCTCTCGAATTGATGCGATTGTAATTTCGACTCAACACGATGATTTTGATGAAGAAGCTGCTATGTTAGCTAAAATCAAAAGGGATTTAGTAGGGATTTTAATTCCAAGAATCATCAAAAAAAATCCACAATACGCTCATTTATTCAACGATAAAATCACTTATCATATTAACCCAACCGGGAAATTCGTTATTGGTGGACCCCACGGTGATAGTGGATTGACTGGAAGAAAAATTATTGTAGACACTTATGGTGGAAAAGGAGCTCACGGTGGTGGTGCTTTCTCCGGAAAAGATCCTAGTAAAGTGGATAGAAGTGCAGCTTATGCAACACGTCATATTGCCAAGAACCTTGTTGCAGCTGGTGTTGCCGATGAGATTTTGGTTCAGGTTTCTTATGCCATTGGAGTTGCAAAACCAATGGGTATTTTTATTGAAACTTACGGCACTTCAAAAGTGAATTTGACCAATGGTGAAATCGCGAAAAAAGTAGAAGGCATTTTTGATATGCGTCCTTATTTTATTGAGCAGCGTTTGAAATTAAGAAATCCAATCTACAGCGAAACTGCTGCTTACGGACATATGGGACGTACTCCAGAAACAGTGACCAAAACTTTTAAAGCTCCAGGTGGAATAGAAAAAGTACTTACAGTTGAATTGTTTACTTGGGAAAAATTAGATTTTGTGGATGAAGTGAAAGTTGCTTTTGGATTGTAAAATTTAACCGCAAAGTACACAAAATTAATCGCGAATCCCGAGGCCTCGGGACGCAAACAAAACCCTGACTATTGATTTAGTCAGGGTTTTTTGGCTTAGTTCCAAAGTTTTTTTTATCTTTAACAGTAAATAAACCAACAATTATGTCAAAATTTCCTTCACTTCAGAATGTCCTAAATGCAACTCAGAAAACTATTTTTAGATTTCCATTAGAAACGATAACAATAATTTGCGGAACCATTTTCGCCATTTTACTTATTGAAGATGAATTCAAAGATTCTCAAGAGTTTTTAGTTAAAGGGGTTTTGAGCAGTTCGTTATGCTTAGTTTTATTTCTCTCGGTTAGTTTGTTTTTCTTCGATTCTAAAAAAAACAACCTCTTCCGTTTTTTAACGAGTATGGCACTTGGAAGCTTAGTCGTAGCTTTTGTTTTTAATTTTAAAAAAGAAATTACTGAAGTAGAAATACAACAATTTTTAGTACTCAACATTGCCTTGCATTTGCTGGTTTCTTTTGCTGGTTTTTTACCAAAAAAGTACAGTCAGGATGAGTTCTGGGAATTCAACAAACAGCTATTTCTGCGTATTTTAACTTCTGGTCTTTATAGTGCAGTACTTTATATCGGCTTGGCTTTAGCAATTACAGCGGTCGAAAATTTATTTAATGTTGAAATTACCGATAAAATTTATGGCTATTTATTTGTAATTATTGCTGGAATTTTCAATACTATTTTCTTTTTAAATGGAGTTCCTGACACCAATAACAATGAAAACCTACTAAAGTTAAGCTATCCGAATGGTCTTAAAAACTTCACCCAATATGTCCTATTGCCGTTAATTAGTCTTTATTTGGTTATTCTAATTTGTTATGAGACGAAAATCCTAGTTACCCTTTCCTTGCCTGTTGGCTGGGTTTCTTATCTTGTTTTGGTATTTGCTATTTTCGGAATTCTTTCTTTTCTATTGGTACATCCAATAGCTGCCGAAAAAGGGAATCTTTGGATGCGAACCTTTAATCGCTGGTTTTATTATTTAATGGTTCCGTTATTGGGATTGCTGTTTTGGGCAATCTTATACCGAATCCATCTTTATGGATTTACCCACGAACGATATTATGTTTTACTGTTGTCCATCAGTTTGACCATTGTTGTGGCCTATTTTTTAATTCAAAAACAACCCAAAATTATATTTATCCCAATTAGTTTGTGTATCGCAGGATTATTGTCAATTGTTGGACCGCAAAGTGCCGATAGTATTTCAAGAAACAGTCAGCTTTCAAGATTCGAAATCTATATGCAAAAGACTGAAAAAGTAAAACTGAGTTTCGAACAAGAACAAGATTTAAGCAGTATTGTAGATTTTCTGGAGAAAAATTATGGCGTAGAAACTCTTCTTCCTTACACAAAAGACAAGTTAACTTTATTACTTAAAAAAGACAAAACTCCAGAATCTTCTGAAATTATGAAGGCATTGGGTTTCCAATACCGTTACCAATATGACAGAAATGAAAGGAATAAAAATGATAATGAGTTTTATTATAATTTGTATGAAAATGAACAGCAAAGGATAGAAAACATTCACGGATATGACATCGCTTTCTCTATTGGGAAAAATGAGAATTTGGATTGTGATAAATGTATTAACATCAATAACAAAAGCTACTCTATTATGTCTTCTAAAAAAGAGTATGGCATAGAATTAAAAATAAACCAAGATATAGTTCCGTTACCGATTGTTGATTTTGTAAATGAAAATCCGGCTTTCGACCAAAATAAAAATCAAAAGATTGTCCAAAAAATAGAATCTCCAAAGTACACTGTTTTGATGACCTATCTCACTGTAAACGGTAAAAAGGAAGGAATGAAAAAAACTTTAAATCAATACCGAATTAAAGTAATGATTAGGATTAAAGAATAGAACCCTGTTACAATTGAACTTTAAATAGATTTGATAGCTAAAATTAGTGAAACTTTTGAGGATTACTATTTAACTACAAAGAACAAAAAATGAATCGCGAATCCCGTAGCTTCGGGACACAAAGAAACAACCTGGCTATCACTAGTCAGGTTTTTTGTTTTACAA
>CALPPA020000078.1 GCA_943325355.2 Klebsiella pneumoniae
CAAAGGAATAGAATCTGTTATTCCAAAAGGCGATAAATGTGCTCCAAAAAATATGGTTGTTGCGATTGCAGCTATGATGAACATATTGATAAACTCTGCCAAGAAGAAATAGGCAAACTTCATTCCCGAGTATTCGGTATGGAAACCAGCACCCAATTCGGATTCTGCTTCTACTAAGTCAAAAGGAGCTCTGTTGGTTTCGGCTGTTCCGGCAATCATATAGATGCAAAAAGCAATGACAGCTGGAATATGTCCCTGAACAATGAGCCAGCCACTTCTTTGAACTTCGACAATTTGAGATAGTTGTAAAGAACCTGTCATTAAAACCATTGTCAATAATGATAATCCAACGGATAATTCGTAACTAATAGTTTGAACCCCGCTTCGCATCGCACCAATTAAGGCAAATTTGTTATTGCTACTCCAGCCTGCTAATAGTATTCCAATAACTCCAATAGAGGATATGGCTATCAAAAAGAAAATACCAATATTGATGTCAAATGCTTGAAATTCTTGGTTAAAAGGGAAAAGAGACAAAGCCATTAATGCAGTAACAATGACAAAATAAGGAGCTAAATTGTATAAAAATTTATCTGCTTTTATAGTTACTGTTAACTCTTTGGAAACTAATTTTAAGGCATCGGCCATAGTTTGTAATAAACCTTGGTAACCAACTCTGTTTGGCCCAAGACGTAATTGAAACCAAGCGGCAACCCTTCTTTCGAGTAAAACCAAGTACAAACCAGCAACGGCAAAAATAGCTAAGTAAACTACTGCTATTAATACCATTTCTACAATACTTGCAGTTGTTTCTGGCATCAGGCTAAAAAGCCATTCGTGTATATTTTTTGTGATGTTCATAAAATTAATTTTATCTGTCAATATCAGGAATTACAAGGTCTAATGTTGCCATTGTTGCCACCAAATCCCCAATTTTTCCGCCAACTGCAATATGATTTAATAAAGATAAGTTGGAGAATCCAGGGGAACGGAATTTCATTCGGTACGGATTTTTAGTTCCAGTACTGATAATATAAACGCCTAATTCTCCTCGGGCAGTTTCTACTTTTTCATAATATTCACCTTCGGGTAATTTGATAACCGTATTGGTTTTAACATTAAAATCACCTTCTGGAATGTTGTCAATTAATTGCTCGATTATCGACAAGGATTCCCACATTTCTAGAATTCTTACTTGGTATCGAGCATACGTATCTCCTTCGGTTTTCAAGACTTCGTTAAAAGAAACTTTTTCATAAGCGCTGTACGAATGGTGTTTTCTCACATCACAAGAATAACCAGAAGCACGACCCACAGGACCAGAAGCTCCAAAAGAAATCGCATCTTCTTTGGATAAAATGCCAATGCCTTCCATCCTTTTTCGGAAAATGACATTATTGGATAAAAGCAAATCGTATTCAGGAAGTTTGGTTTTGAAATGCGCAATAAATTCTTTGGTTCTTTTTACAAAATTCGGGTGAATGTCATACATTAATCCGCCAGGAATGTTGTAGTTCATTGTCAGACGAGCGCCGCAAGTTTCTTCGAAAATGTCGTTAATCAATTCACGATCTCTAAATCCGTAGAAGTAAGTAGTCAAAGCGCCAACGTCCATCCCCATTACGCCCCACCATAAAGTGTGGGAAGCTATTCGGGTTAATTCTCCAATTATGGTTCTGATCACTTTTACACGATCTGGAATCTCCAATTTTAGAGCATTTTCAACAGTAAGACAAACCGCTTCGTTGTTGATGTGAGAAGAAAGATAATCCATCCTGTCTGTCAAATGCACGATTTGCTGATAGCTATCGCGTTCACACATTTTTTCGATAGAACGGTGAATGTAGCCTAAATCGGGTTCCACTCTTTTAATTATTTCACCGTCAATAGTCAATAAAAGTCGCAAAACCCCGTGAGTTGCTGGGTGTTGCGGCCCCATATTAATTTGATATTCTTCGGATTTAAAGTTGTTGGTTATGGTGGTTGTATCCATTTTTATTTATTTGATAACCATATTAATTTCATCTACATAATCTTTTCTAAGCGGAAATCCATCCCAGTCTTCCGTTAGAAAGAGTCTTTTCAGATTAGGATGATTAGTGAATAGTATTCCGAAGAAATCAAAAACTTCGCGTTCGTGAAATTCGGCAGTAAACCAAATATCGCAAACCGTGTCGAATGTCGGATTTTCCCTGTCTTCGGTTTTTACTTTTACAACTATTTGATGTCTATGAGTTGTAGATTCTAAATGATAAACAACGCCTAATGCTGTTCCCCAATCTACGCCGCTCAAGCAAAACAAATAATCGAAATTCGTTTCCGGATTGCTTTTTAATTGCGACATTAATTGGTGAAGTTGTTCGGGTTGAACGGTAATATTTAAAAACTGGGATTTTTCTGCAGTGAATTCCAATTCGGGAATCCAAGTGCTTATTAAACTTTGTAATGCTTCGTTTGTCATAACTATTTATTTTAAAGTCCTTCGTCAAATCCGTCTATAGGGAATACTTTGGCATTCATACTTTCTGTTTTGATTTTTGCCTGAAGCATTAACATTCCTTCTAATAAAGCTTCTGGACGCGGAGGACAACCCGGAACATATACATCAACGGGGATTACATGGTCAGCTCCCTTTACAACGGAATACGAATTGTAATAAAATGGACCACCAGAAATGGCACAAGCTCCCATTGCAATTACATATTTTGGTTCGGCCATTTGATCATACAAACGGCGTAAAACTGGCGCCATCTTGTTGACAATAGTTCCCGCAATAATAATTAAATCGGCTTGTCTAGGTGAAGGTCTTGCTACTTCAAAACCAAATCTGGAATAATCGTGACGAGCGGCTCCAGTTTGCATCATTTCGATAGCGCAACAACTGGTTCCAAAATAAAGAGACCAAAGCGAGTTAGCTCGTCCCCAATTTATTATGTCATCTAATGAAGTAACTAAAATATTGGCTCCATTTCCTCCAGGAATTACTTTTCCTGGGAAATCTGCTGGTATTTCTGATTTATTATCTATTCCCATTTTAATGCTTCTTTTTTCCAAGCGTAGGCTAAACCTAATCCTAGTATTATTAGAAATATGATTATTTCGTAAAAGGCTACTATTCCAATTTCTTTGAAAACTACTGCCCAAGGAATTAAAAATGCGACCTCGACATCAAAAACCAAAAATAAAATAGCGTATAAATAATAGCCAACTTTAAACTGAACCCAAGTTGGCCCAATAGTGGTCATCCCGCTTTCATACGGTTCCCGTTTTTGAGTATTGTCTGATTTTGGTGAAAGTAAATTAGAAAGGAAGTTGGCACCGGCGACCAAAACTATTCCGGCTAATAAGAAAACTATAATTGCTTCTGAACCCATATTTATTATTTTTATTATTATTTGTTTGCAAAAAGATGCAAATTTACATTATACAATCTACTAATCCTATAGGGTAATAAACTTTACTATTAAATTTATTTTACTTCATAAGTCTCTCCCGAGAAGAACAAGTCATCAGTTTTTGTGAAACTAGAATTGGCTTTGACTTCAGCGGTTAATGCATCTTCTCTTTCTTCTAATGTGACATCATCAAAACTTCTGATGACTCCAGTTGCAAAAGGATAGGATAATCGAACTAACATATAATGTAAGGTAGGATCTTGTTCTTTAGCATTGTGTACCAAAAGATCTTCTTGTGTAATTCCGTTTTCACCAATGGTAACCACTTCTAATTTTAGGCCGTTTAGCACTAAACCTTTATCTCGATTTTTTCCAAAAATCATTGGTTTTCCGTGTTCCAGATAAATTTGTTTGTCTTCTTTGACGTCTTTATCAGTAATATGATTGAAACATCCGTCATTAAAAATCACGCAATTTTGTAAAACTTCGATTAAGGAAGTTCCTTTAAATTGATGTGCATCCATAAAAATTTGTCCCATTTCTTTTGGACTTCCGCCTCCAACTCTTGCAAAAAACCGCGCTTGAGCTCCTAAAGCTAATTCACCAGGAGAAAAAGGTGGTTGTGTATTTCCGTATGGGGAGGATTTTGTCTTTTGTCCAATTAAGGAAGTTGGTGAAAATTGTCCTTTGGTTAGACCATAAATTTCATTATTAAATAGGATGATATTCAAATCGATATTTCTACGTAAAACGTGAATAAAATGGTTTCCACCAATAGCCATTGCATCGCCATCACCAGTCGCAATCCAAACGCTTAAGTTGGGATTCGCCAGTTTTACACCCGAAGCAATTCCTGGTGCTCTACCGTGAATACTATGAATCCCATAAGTATTTATATAATATGGAAAACGGGAAGAACATCCAATTCCAGACACAAAAACAATATCTTCTCTAGCAACTCCCATTTCTGGAAGCACTTTTTGCATAGTACGTAAAATCACGTAATCATCACAACCCGGACACCATCTTACTTCTTGATCACTTGTAAAATCTTTAGCAGTATATTTTTTTTCGGCAGTTGTTTCCATAATTATACTAGTTCTTTAAATTTTTGAATTAAGTCATCGTTGGCAAATGGCAATCCTTGAATTCTATTAAATTGTAAAAATTCAAATTCACTATGTTTGATTTTTAAAATACTGGCAAATTGACCAGAGTTTAATTCGCAAACGAGAATTTTTTTGAATTTTGATAAAATTTCGGATGTATTTTTTGGCATTGGATTAATATAATTAAAATGCAAATAACCAATGTTTGTATAGCCTTCCTCTCTAATATTTTTAACTGCTGAGTGCAAAGAACCATAAGTTCCTCCCCAACCAACAACCAATAAATCTCCTTCATTGATAAATTCGGCTTCTATGTCTGGAATATTGAATTTAACACGTTCAATCTTTTCAGCTCTAATAGCTGTCATTTTTTCGTGGTTCAATGGTTCATAAGAAATATTTCCGGTAACTGCATCTTTTTCTAAACCACCAATTCGATGTTCTAATCCTTCTGTTCCAGGAATTGCCCAATTTCTGGCCAACGTTTTTTCATCTCTATCATAAGGATGCCAGTTTTCTTTAACTTCCTTAACCCGGTTGGTTTTAATTTCTGGCATTTCGGCAACAGTTTTTATTTTCCAAGGTGCAGAACCGTTTGCGATATAACCGTCTGTCAATAAAATAACTGGTGTCATATGTTCCAGCGCCAATCTTGAGGCTTCATAAGCAAAATTGAAGCAGTTGGCTGGAGTACTAGCCGCTATAACAATTAATGGACTTTCTCCATTTCTGCCATACATTGCTTGAAGTAAATCGGATTGTTCTGTTTTTGTAGGCAAACCCGTTGAAGGTCCACCACGTTGAACATCGACAATTACTAAAGGTAATTCGGTCATAATGGCTAAACCAACGGCTTCCCCTTTTAAAGCCAAACCCGGACCAGATGTTGTTGTAATCGCTAAATCACCAGCATAAGCAGCACCTATTGCGGATGTAATACCTGCAATTTCATCTTCAGCCTGGAAAGCTTTCACTCCAAAATGCTTGTGTTTAACTAATTCATGTAAAATATCGGTCGCTGGAGTTATTGGATATGAACCCAAGAATAATTCCAATCCCGATTTTTCGGCTGCGGCCAAAAATCCCCAAGCGGTTGCCGTGTTGCCCATAATAATTCTATAGGTTCCAGGGTCCATTTTTGCGGGGGAAATGGTGTAAGCATTTGGAATGAGTTCTAAAGTTTCGGCAAAATAATACCCTGCCATTAATACTTTAGTATTTGCTTCAATCAGGGAAGGTTGCGATTTGAATTTTTTATTAAAAAAATCAATCGTGTAATCGGTTGAACGATGGTACATCCAATAAACCATACCCAGAGAGAACATATTTTTACTTCTTGAAATCGCTTTGTTGTCTAATCCTGCAACTTCTTTTAAAGCTGTTTTTGTCAATGAAGTCATATCAACTTCAATAACTCTATAGTTTTCAAGACTTCCGTCTTCAAGTGGATTTGTAGTATATTCTGCTTTTTCCAAATTCTTTCTGTTGAAAGAATCAGTATCAACTATTAAAGTATGACCTGGTTTCAAAGCATATAGATTTGTTTTTAAAGCTGCTGGATTCATAGCGACCAATAAATCGACACTGTCACCAGGAGTGCTCACTTCGACACTTCCTATATGCACTTGAAATCCTGAAACCCCATATAAACTTCCTTGTGGAGCTCGAATTTCGGCTGGATAATTTGGAAAAGTAGCGATGTCGTTGCCAAACATTGCCGATGTATCAGAGAATTGTGTTCCTGTAAGCTGCATTCCGTCGCCAGAATCACCAACAAATCGGATGACAACAGCTTCAAGAACTTCTGGTTGAAGTTTCGTTTTATTTTCAATCATAATTTAAACGGTATTAATTTTTCAAAATTGATTTGTGGGACAACTTTTGATGACCCAAATATAAATTCACTTATAAAATTAAAGTATGATTTTTATCATATAAAAGTATGAAAATTGAATTTAATTTTACACAATAATTATTAAATATACATATTATGGCTATTATTATAACAGACGAGTGCATTAACTGTGATGCATGTATTTCAGAATGTCCTAACAATGCAATTTATGAACCAGATACAAAATGGTCATATTCAGATGGGACATCATTAAAAGGTATGGTGAAAACACCAAAAGGAGTAGAAGTTGATGCAAGCGGAGAAAACGATCCCGTTTCTGATGAATTTTTCTATATAGTATCAGACAAATGTACAGAGTGCAAAGGTTTTCATGATGAGCCTCAATGTGCTTCCGTATGTCCTGTAGATTGTTGTATTCTTGACGAGAAACATATAGAAACAGAAACTGAATTGCTAGCAAAAAAAGCATGGTTGTATAGCGAAAACTAATTCAAAAAAAAGCTAAAATCCTCTTCAAAAAAGGTTTTTAGCTTTTTTTAATCTTAAAATTAATGCTGTCGGTAATTTGCGATGGAATAAATAGGAGCAGATTCAAGATAGTGACAATACTTTAAATTATGAATACTAAAAAATTTCCAAAATTAATTTGTGACGGTAATGAAGCCGTTGCAATTATTGCTCACAAAACGAATGAAGTCTGCGCTATTTATCCAATTACGCCATCTTCGCCTATGGGTGAGCATGCAGAGCTTTATAGTTCTAAAGGCAGAAAAAATATTTGGAATAATGTTCCAAAAATTGTTGAATTACAAAGTGAAGGTGGTGCTGCAGGCACTGTTCACGGCGCATTACAAGCAGGTGCATTAACTACAACATTTACAGCCTCACAAGGTTTGTTGTTGATGATACCTAATATGTATAAAATTGCTGGTGAATTATTGCCTTGCGTTATTCACGTTGCAGCCAGAACAGTTGCTACTCATGCACTGTCAATTTTTGGCGACCACTCCGATGTAATGGCTTGCAGGCAAACCGGATTTTCTATGTTATTTGGCGGTTCTGTTCAAGAAGCTCACGATTTTGCCTTAATTTCACAAGTAGCAACATTAAAAACTCGAGTACCTTTTTTGAATATTTTTGATGGTTTTAGAACCTCTCACGAAATTTCAAAAATAGACGGTATTCCAGATGATATCATCAAAGCAATGATGCCGGATGATAAAGTTATGGAACACAGACAAAGATCCTTAGATCCTGATCGTCCTGTTTTAAGAGGTACAACTCAAAATCCTGATGTTTTCTTTCAAGCAAGAGAAGC
>CALPPA020000079.1 GCA_943325355.2 Klebsiella pneumoniae
AGCTACGGTTATGGTACTTCCAGAAGCAGAGGAATTTGATGTACACATTGATATGAATGATGTTCGAATTGATTTCTTCTGTTCGTCAGGACCTGGAGGACAATCTGTAAACACAACTAAATCAGCAGTTCGTTTAACACACATTCCAACAGGTTTGGTGGCTCAATGTCAGGATCAAAAATCACAACATAAAAATAAAGACAAAGCTTTTGGCGTATTGCGTTCTCGTTTGTACGAACAAGAATTAGCTAAAAAGCAAGCCGAAGATGCCATAAAACGTACTTCGCAAGTGAGCTCTGGAGACCGTTCTGCAAAAATCCGTACTTATAATTATTCGCAGGGTCGTGTAACGGATCATAGAGTTGGTATAGATGTTTTTGATATGGATGGCGTTATGAATGGTAAAATCCAAAAATTAATCGACGAGTTACAATTGGTTAATAATATGGAGAAATTGAAAGAGGCCAGTGAAGTATTTTAAAAAGGTCTTGGGTTTTAGGTCTTAGGTTTTGAGTTGTAGGTTTTTGTTAAACTAAAATATATGAGAAACTTTAGAGATTTAGAAGTTTGGCAAAGTTCTGTTTTATTTGTTAAAAGAATTTACATTGTTACGGGTTCGTTTCCCAAAGAAGAAAAATTCGGGTTGGTTTCTCAAATTAATAGATGTGCAGTTTCAATTCCTTCGAACATAGCCGAAGGTTGTTCTAGAACTTCCCAAAAGGACTTTTCTAGATTTTTGCAGATAAGTTTGGGTTCGGCTTTTGAATTAGAAACTCAAATTGAAATAGCTAAAGAGATAGGTTTTGTAGACTTGATTTTGCACTTAGAAATTATTGCCGAACTCAATGTAATTCAAAAAAGAATTCAATCATTAAAAAAGTATGTTGATTCCCAAGTTTAAACTCAAGATCCAAAACCTAATACCCAAGACCTAACACCCAAAAAATGACTACACAGCAACTTATTGACCAAATCAAAATCAAAAAATCGTTTATATGCGTAGGATTAGATGTTGATGTGAATAAAATTCCATCACATTTATTAGAATTGGAAGACCCGATTTTCGAGTTCAATAAAGCTATAATTGATGCTACTCACGATTTAACCGTGGCTTACAAACCCAATACGGCTTTTTATGAAGCTTATGGAATAAAAGGCTGGATTTCTTTGCAAAAAACCATCAATTATATCAACGAAAACCATCCGGAAATTTTCACGATTGCCGATGCAAAACGCGGTGATATTGGGAATACTTCCTCAATGTATGCCAAAGCATTCTTCGAAGATTTGAATTTTGACAGCGTGACTGTGGCACCTTATATGGGGAAAGATTCGGTTGAACCATTTTTTGCTTTTGAAAATAAACACACAATTATGTTGGCTTTGACTTCGAATGAAGGGGCTTTTGATTTTCAAACCTTAAATGTTGGAGGCAAGGAATTGTACAAACAGGTTTTGGAAACCTCAAAAATTTGGAAAAATTCCGAAAACCTGATGTATGTTGTTGGCGCTACAAAAGCCGAATATTTCACCGAAATACGCAAAATTGTTCCAGATAGTTTCCTACTTGTTCCCGGTGTTGGCGCACAAGGCGGAAGTCTTCAAGAAGTTTGTAAATACGGAATGAATGCTAATGTTGGATTGCTAATTAATTCTTCGAGAGCGATTATTTACGCTTCGAACGGAACTGATTTTGCCGAAAAAGCTAGGGAAGAAGCCATGAAAATGCAAGAAGAAATGGAATCCATATTGAAATATAATTAGCCACGAATACACGAATTAGAATTTTTAAATTCGTGAATTCGTGGCTAATAAATTATAAAATCCTTATTTTCGTCATAGAGAATCCGTCTAATCTACGTTCCATTTAAAAAAATGATAAACTACATCACATACAAAAACGAAAACAGCGATCAGTGGGTGACTTTTGTCCATGGAGCTGGTGGTAGTTCGTCTATTTGGTTCAAACAAATTCGGGATTTCAAAAGCCAGTATAACGTTTTGTTGTTGGATTTACGCGGTCACGGAAACTCCAATTCCCAAATCAAAAAAGCCTTCAAACAAAAATATACGTTCGAGTCCATTGCGAATGATGTTCTGGAAGTTATTGACCATTTGAAAATTGAAAAATCGCACTTTGTCGGGATTTCTCTAGGCACTATTCTCATTCGGCAATTGGCCGAAATGCATCCTGAACGAGTGCAAAGTATGATTCTTGGCGGAGCGATTTTAAAAATGAATTTTCGTTCACAAATCTTGATGAAAGTAGGGAATACGTTCAAATATGTATTGCCTTATTTGGTTTTGTATAAGTTTTTTGCTTTTGTCATAATGCCTAAAAAAAGTCACAAACAATCAAGATTACTTTTCATTAACGAAGCTAAAAAGTTGTACCAAAAAGAATTTATAAAATGGTTCAAACTCACTGCCGAAATTAATCCGGTGCTCAAGTGGTTTCGGCAAGTAGAATTAAACATTCCGACCCTTTATGTTATGGGCGAAGAAGATTATATGTTTTTACCATCCGTTCGACAAGTAGTCGAAAAACATTATAAATCTTCAAAATTGTTTGTCATAGAACAATGTGGTCACGTGGTAAATGTGGAGCAACCCCTAGTTTTTAACACTCAAGTCTTATTATTCATTGGTTCAACCAAATAAAAATGTCCCGCGATTTGCGAGACATTTTATAACTAACCATAACCAAAATAATAAATAACCAGTTTATTACTTCGCAAAGATGCGACAGTTTTTGGTTTTTTGCTGTTAATGATTTGTTATTACTTTGTTGTAAATACGTTAAGTTTTTAATAAAACACGACTGTTTTATTGTCATAAACCATAGTTTTTCGTTCGGCGTGGAGTTTTATGGCTCTTGCCAAAACGATACGTTCCAGATCACGTCCTTTCATAATAAAATCTTCAATAGAGTTTATGTGCGAAACACGGGTAATATCTTGTTCAATAATTGGACCTTCATCTAATGCTGTAGTAACGTAATGACTCGTTGCTCCAATGATTTTAACACCCCTTTTAAAAGCCGAATGATAAGGTTTAGCACCAGGGAAAGCAGGCAAAAACGAGTGATGAATGTTGATAATTTTATTTTCGTAAAGGTCGATTAATTTAGGAGAAATGATTTGCATATAACGTGCCAAGACCACGAAATCTATTTCGTGTTTCTCTAGTAATTCAATTTGTTGTTTCTCGCCTTCTTCCTTATTTTCTTTGGTAAATGGAACATAATAAAACGGAATCTCAAAACGTTGGGCAATAGGTTTTAAATCCTCATGATTACTCACAATCATCGGAATTTCCACATTCAGTTCTCCGGCACTATAGCGTCCTAAAATATCGAATAAACAGTGATCATATTTCGAAACAAACACAGCCATTTTTGGTTTTTTTTCCTTTGGGTGAATTTCCCAAGACATCTTAAAATCGGTAGCTATTGATATCTCAAAAACATTTTTTATGGCAGATAAATTACTGTTAGGATTTGTCAGTTCGCACTCCAATCGCATAAAAAATACATTTTGCTCAAAATCTACATGCTGGTCGATATAGGTAATATTCCCTTCTATTCTAAGAATAAAATCAGTTACTGCGGCAATAATTCCTTTTTGGTCTTCGCAGTGAATTAGGATAATAATTTTTTGCATACTATTTTTATTTATCGAAGTGATTTAAACTTTTTGCATTTTAGCGAAAATTTAAGATTTTGTGGCCAATTGAAGTCTTTTTTATGTTTCATAGCTGGGCTACGGAACGAAAAAAAGGCAAAAAGTGGGTGCAAAAGACAAATTTTTTAGCAAATGGAAAAGGTTTAAATCACTTCATAGCTAATTCCTGCTGTCCATTTCAAGTCCTCACTTTAGAAACTGTTTTTCTAAGCCACAAAAAGAGTTTCCTTTGATCGCTTTTTTCTGTCAAGAAAAACTACTTTCTATAGTTCCGGGCTTTCCATTTCCCTCAGGGCTATGATTCCCGAGCCGTCGGGAACGAACATTAATATTTTTCTCCAAAACTAATCTTATTTTTAATAAAAAAAGACACGTTATGATATTTTGTATTTTAATCAATATTCAATAATTTTTTCTTAAAAATTTATGTAAATTGCAGTCTTAAATTATCATATTCATAAAATGGAGCTTGTAAAACCGTACATCCCTATCAACAAAGTTAGAATTGTAACTGCCGCATCACTTTTTGATGGTCACGATGCAGCTATTAATATAATGCGAAGAATTATTCAATCTACCGGTGTTGAGGTGATTCATTTGGGTCACGACCGCAGTGTCGAGGAAGTCGTGAATACTGCCATTCAAGAAGATGCAAATGCGATAGCAATGACATCCTATCAAGGCGGTCACAACGAGTATTTCAAATACATGTACGACTTGCTTAAAGAAAAAGGAGCTGGACACATCAAGATTTTTGGGGGAGGTGGAGGTGTGATTCTTCCATCTGAAATTGCTGAATTGCAAGCCTACGGAATTACTAGAATTTATTCTCCGGACGATGGTAGAGCGATGGGATTGCAGGGAATGATTAATGATTTGGTGCAACAATCAGATTATCCCATTGGCGACAAATTGAAAGACGAGATCCATCATTTGGAAGAAAAAAATCCTACAGCAATTGCCCGAATTATTTCATCGGCGGAGAATTTTCCAGAAGTTGCCGCTGATACATTGGATAAAATTCATAACATAAACACCGATTGCAAAACTCCCGTTCTTGGTATTACTGGAACTGGTGGAGCAGGAAAATCATCTTTAGTAGATGAATTGGTGCGTCGTTTTTTAATCGACTTTCCAGAAAAAACTATCGGAATAATTTCGGTTGATCCCTCAAAACGAAAAACCGGCGGAGCTTTGCTTGGAGACAGGATTCGGATGAATTCCATCAATAATCCTAGAGTTTATATGCGTTCTTTGGCAACGAGACAATCCAATCTCGCCTTGTCAAAATACGTCGCCGATGCGATTCAGGTTATCAAAGCGGCAAAATATGACATTATAATTCTTGAAACTTCGGGAATTGGACAATCAGACACTGAAATCACTGAGCATTCTGATGTTTCACTTTATGTAATGACACCCGAATTTGGAGCAGCAACTCAGTTAGAAAAAATCGATATGCTTGATTTTGCTGATTTGGTAGCGATAAATAAATTCGACAAACGTGGTTCACTCGACGCTTTGCGCGATGTAAAAAAACAATTCCAGCGCAACCATAATCTTTGGGACGCGGATTTAGAAACATTACCCGTTTTTGGAACTATGGCATCTCAGTTCAACGATCCTGGAATGAATACGCTGTACAAGGCAATAATGGAGAAGATTCGGGAAAAAACAAATTCCAATTTGAAGTCGACCTTTGAAATCTCTCACGAAATAAGTGAAAAAGTCTTCGTGATTCCTCCTCAACGAACTCGTTATCTTTCAGAAATTGCAGAAAACAACCGAAAATATGATGTCACGGCCTTGAGCCAAGTTGAAGTTGCACAGAAATTATATGGAATTTTCAAAACGATAGAATCTGTAGCAAATGTCAAACTGAGCCTGTCGAAGTTTGGTATAAATGTAGAGGGACTTCGACAAGCTCAGCCTGATAAAGAAGCGTTTTTAGATTTGTTGCTGCATCAATTCGAAAAAGTAAAAATGGATTTGGATTCCTATAATTGGGAAATTATTTTGAATTGGAACGAGAAAGTCAATAAATACAAAGAAGAATTTTATACGTTCAAGGTTCGAAACAAAGAAATCAAGATTGAAACCCACACGGAATCGCTTTCGCATTCGCAGATTCCAAAAATTGCTTTACCAAAGTATCAAGCTTGGGGAGATATTTTACGATGGAACTTACAAGAAAACGTACCGGGAGAATTTCCTTTTACAGCTGGATTATATCCTTTCAAACGTGAAGGTGAAGACCCATCAAGAATGTTTGCTGGTGAAGGCGGACCGGAACGAACCAACAAACGTTTCCATTATGTAAGCGCTGGTTTGCCAGCAAAACGGCTTTCAACAGCTTTTGATAGCGTGACTTTATACGGAAATGACCCTCACATTCGCCCTGATATTTATGGGAAAATAGGCAATGCTGGTGTTTCTATTTGTTGCCTCGACGATGCAAAAAAATTGTATTCTGGCTTCGACTTGTTCGATTCAATGACTTCGGTGAGTATGACCATTAATGGACCGGCACCTATGATGTTGGGCTTTTTTATGAATGCAGCCATCGATCAACAATGCGAAATTTACATCAAAGCAAATCATTTAGAAAAAGAGGTTGAAGAAAAAATCAAGGCGATTTATTCTAAAAATAGAACAGAACGTCCGCATTATCAAGGCGATTTACCAGAAGGAAACAATGGTTTGGGATTGATGCTTTTGGGTGTTACTGGAGACCAAGTTTTACCTTTGGATATTTATGACCAGATAAAAGCCAAAACCCTTTCTAAAGTTAGAGGAACAGTTCAAGCCGATATTCTTAAAGAAGACCAAGCACAAAATACCTGTATTTTCTCTACTGAATTTGCTTTGCGATTGATGGGAGATGTCCAGGAATATTTCATTACGGAGAAAGTGAAAAACTTCTATTCGGTTTCGATTTCGGGCTATCATATCGCCGAGGCTGGTGCTAATCCGATTTCGCAATTGGCATTCACGCTTTCAAATGGATTCACTTATGTGGAATATTATTTGAGTCGCGGAATGAAAATCAATGATTTTGGGCCTAATTTATCTTTCTTTTTCTCGAACGGAATTGATCCAGAATATGCGGTTATTGGTCGTGTAGCAAGAAAAATTTGGGCGAAAGCAATGAAAAATAAATACGGTGCAGATGAACGGGCGCAAATGCTGAAATACCACATTCAAACTTCGGGACGGTCGCTTCACGCTCAGGAAATCGATTTTAATGATATTCGTACAACTTTGCAGGCTTTGTACGCCATTTATGACAACTGTAATTCCTTGCATACCAATGCGTACGACGAAGCGATTACCACTCCAACTGAGGAAAGCGTGCGTCGTGCGATGGCTATTCAGTTGATTATAAATAAAGAATTAGGATTGACAAAAAACGAAAATCCAATTCAAGGGTCATTCATAATAGAAGAATTGACCGACTTAGTAGAAGAAGCTGTTTTGCAGGAATTCGACCGAATTAATGAGCGTGGTGGAGTTTTGGGTGCGATGGAAACGATGTACCAAAGAAGCAAAATTCAGGAAGAAAGTTTATACTATGAAACTTTGAAACACTCAGGAGAATTCCCGATAATTGGCGTGAATACTTTCTTGAGTTCGAAGGGTTCGCCAACGATTATTCCAGCTGAAGTGATTCGTGCCACCGAGGAAGAAAAACATTACCAAATCAGGATGTTGGCCAATTTACATCAATCCAATCAAGATAAAGTGAAAGAGCAATTGAATCTACTTCAAGAAGCAGCCATTCAAAACAAAAATTTATTCAAACATTTGATGGAAGCAACTAAGGTTTGTTCTTTGGGGCAAATCACGAGCGCCTTGTTTGAAGTTGGTGGTCAGTATCGAAGAAATATGTAAGCAGAGAACCACTTTTTGC
>CALPPA020000080.1 GCA_943325355.2 Klebsiella pneumoniae
TAATAATAACATTAAAGCCATTTGGTGTTCCAGAGGTGGTTATGGAACGGTTCGTATTATTGACCAAATTGATTTTACAGCTTTCGAGCAGCATCCAAAATGGGTTGTTGGTTTTTCGGACATTACCACTTTGCATTCTACCATTCACAATCTTGGTATTGCTACGATTCACGCTACAATGCCAGGCGGAATGAAACGTGCTTCAGACGAAGCCAAACAAACATTATATAAAGCGTTATTTGGGTATAGTTATGACTTAGAAATACCAACTAATCCTTTGAATAAAATGGGTAATGCAAAAGGGGTGTTAATAGGAGGCAATTTATCGATACTAAATTCAATGATTGGAAGCTTTTCTGAAGTGAATATGAATGGAAAAATCTTGTTTATAGAAGATGTAGGAGAGGATTTGTATCGTGTGGATCGAATGATGTACACTTTAAAAAGAACGGGAGCTTTAAAAAATTTGAAAGGCTTAATCGTTGGGGATTTTGATTATGATGTTGAAAAAGACACTTTATTTGGTGGAACCCACAGAGAAATTATTCTAAATGTTGTAAAAGACTATAATTTTCCAGTGCTATTTGATTTTCCAGCGGGACACGTTCGTGACAATCGGGCTTTGATTTTTGGAAAAGAAATTCATATTGAGGTAAATGAAACGGTTTCAAAAGTGAGTTATTAATCACCTTCGGTTTTCTTAATTTCACCATCGCCTAATAGTATAGCTAATGTCTTTAAACTTTCGGTTCTTTCGGCTATTAATTTCGCTATGCTTACAAAAGGGATGAATAAAATCATTCCTGCAGCTCCCCAAAGCATGCCGCCAACTATTATAATCAAAATAATAACTAGTGTGTTTATTTTCAGACGTTTTCCAACAGCAAAAGGGAATATGATGTAAGCTTCAAGTAATTGTACAATACTAAAAACAATAATCACTCCTATGGGATACCAAATTGAATTGTAGGTTAACCATGAAATTGTAATGGGCAATAGCGAGGAGATAAAGATTCCAACATAAGGAATAAAGGTTAGAATCGAAGCAATAAATCCAAAAAGAAATGGATGCGGAATACCAATAATGGCAAGCCCAACGCTATTTAAAACACCGACGATTAGATAGACTACTAGCATTCCTTTAATGAAATTATAGTAGGCGTGAATGGTTTCGACAAGGATTTCCCGGATAATTTCTTTTTTTTCTGAAGGGAATAGGTGATATAGTACATTTACTAAGTGTTGGCGATAATAAAGGATAAGAATCGAATACACGGGTATTATTACCAGATAAAAAACGGATTCGGAAAGAGAATATAGGGTGGTTTTAAGTAATGAAATCGCCTGTGTTCCGGAGTTACTGACTACATTTTTAAGAAAGTTCATTTGTTTTTCCGAACTTAAGTCAAATCTCTCGGCAAGAAAAAAACTGAGTTGATTTGCGGTTTCCAGTATTTTCACTTTGAATACATACCATTCGTTCGAAAACGCAATAACTTGGGTGAAAAGTAAATAAATAACTGTACCCAAAAAAAGGGTCACACCAAAAATGGATATAAAGATTGCAATAGTCTGTGGTATTCCTTTTTTCTCCAACCATTTGCATACTGGATAAAGGATGAAGCTGATGAGCACTGAAAAACTCAGCGGAATGAATAGTGTTTTGCCAAAATAGAGCAATGCTGAAATTAATAGCGTGTATTGAAGAATTTCAAGAGCAGAAAACGGCTTCTTAGATGAAATTGGTATCATTTTAATTCAGAATTTGTGGCTTTATACTTTTGTAATAGACGTTTATTCTTCTTTAATATATCGAACCAATTGTTTTAGTTTTTACTTTAAAACAATCTTGTTATTTCTTGAAATACTTTTGAATTAATTTACTTAATGAGGTTATATCGATTGGTTTTGAAATATAATCAGTACAACCAGCAGCAATCGCATCGTCTCTATCACTCTGCATTCCGTTTGCAGTTTGTGCAATAATAATCAAGTCTTTTTTGAATTCCCTAATTAATTTCGTAGCCTCATAACCATCCATTTTTGGCATATTAATATCCATCATTACCAAGTCAATATCTGGATTTTTGCGACAAGCTTCAATGGCTTCAATACCTGAACTTACTTTTAGGATTTCTTTGCTATATGGTTTTACAGCAATGGTAATGAGCAATTTTGAAATCGCGTCATCCTCAACAATCAACACTTTCAGGTCTTTTATGGTGTTTTTAAATTTTACTACAGAAGCTACTTTTTTGACACCAATTTTTTCTTCCGATTTATTCCCAGCATTTAAAGGGATGGTGAAATAAAAAGTACTTCCTTTTCCCTCTGTACTTTCAACCCAGATTTTACCACCCAGCATTTCAACATAGGCTTTTGAGATTGCCAACCCCAATCCCGATCCTTCGTGGACTCGGCTAATGGTATCATTGGCCTGTCTGAATCTTTCGAAAATTATTTTTTTCTGCGATTGTGAAATCCCTAAACCAGTATCTTTTATAAAAAATTCTAAGTTATTTCCTTTTTTTTCACAACCAAATTCAATCGAACCTTCATTTGTAAATTTGAGGGCATTTTTGACGAGATTGGTCAGGACAGCATAGACTTTTTCACGATCCGTTTTTATAAAAGTATCTTTTGAGGCCAATTTTTTCGAAACAAAAAGATTAATCCCTTTTGTTTTAGCCTCAGGTTTAAAGAAAGTGTAGATGTAATCTATTTGTTCATTTAAATTGGTTTCTGCCAATGAAACTTCTATTTGTCCTGATTCAACTTTTGAAATGCTGATGATATCATTGATAATATTTAGCATTCGTTTTCCGCTTTTCTCTATAATATTAATGTATTCCTGCTGTTCTTCACCGGATAGTTTTGGTTCTTTCAGAAGCTCTGTAAAGCCCAGAATACCGTTCATAGGCGTACGTATTTCGTGGCTCATATTAGCAAGAAAAGCTAGTTTTAAACGATCGCTTTCTTCGGCACGTTCTTTAGATTTAACTAGTTCTTTTTCAACATTTTTGCGATTTGTGATGTCTTCTTTGAGGGCAATAAAATGTGTTGTTTTGCCTTCAACATTTTTAATAGGCGAAATCGACGCTGATTCCCAGTAAAAACTTCCATCTTTTTTCTTGTTATAAAACTCACCGTGCCACTCTTTGCCGTCAACAATAGTTTGCCATAACTCTTTGTATTCGCGAAGCGATGTATGACCTGATTTTAAAAAACGTGGATTTTGACCCATAACTTCCTCAAGAGTATATCCAGTTGTTTCAACAAATTTTGGGTTGGCGTATTCGATTTCGCCATTTATGTTTGTAATGACAATCGTAACAGGACTTTGCTCAACGGCTTGGGATAGTTGGCGAATTTTTTCTTCGGTTTTTTTGCGATCTTCTTCGATTTGAATTTTTTCGAGCGCAAAGGATATGTTGATTATGATTTTTTCGAGCAATGTAATTTCTTCCTCTGACGAAAAAAAGTTTTTTTCTTCAGAATACAAGTTGAATGCTCCAATGATTTTGTTGCGAACAACTATCGGAATTGATATTACAGAATAATAGCCTCGTTCAAGCGCATATTTACGCCAAGGTTTCATCATTTTATCTTTTGTGACATCGTTACAAATCATGGTTCTTCCCTCTCTAATAGCTGTTCCTGTTGGGCCTCTTCCTGCGGGAATATCTAGTGTTGTAGTAATTTTACTTTTTATAAAATATCCTTTTTCATGTCCTGCATATGCTGCCGTAACGATTTTATTGCCGTCATTGAGCAAACCAATCCAACTCATCCGGAATTTTCCAAAATCAACAGCAATATTGCATATATCTTGAAATAATTCTTCTTGGTTATGCGTTCTGATAATTAAATTATTGATTTGGCTAATCAAAGCATAAACTCTATTAATTTTACTTAATTCTAAATTAGTTTGCTTACGCAAAGTAATATCGTGAACAATAATTTGAACTGCATTTTTATGTTCATAAGTAGTTGGTATTCCTTTGACTTCAACATCAAATGGATTTCCTTGTAAATCTATAAATCGTTCCTCGACACTAGCGGATATATAGTCGTCTTTAACTACTTCTTTCATTCTTTTTATAACATCTTGAAGACTATTAGGATGGATAAATTGTAAAACAGGTTTTCCTATTATTTCATCCTTGTTTTTTGCTCCTAACATTCGAACGCCTTCTTCGTTTATAAAAGCAATTTTATCTTCAATATATATTACAACACCATCAGGTGAGTTTTCTACTAGACTACGGTATTTTTCTTCGCTTTCGTACAAAGTATTTTCAGCAATTTTCTTTTCGGTGATATCAGTTATATAACCATGCCAAAGCACGGATCCATCTTCTAGCTTTTGTGGTTTTGCGTTACCGTAAAGATGACGAACTTCACCATCTTCATACTTGACGCAATATTCGTGTTTCCAAAGAGTCAAGTATTTTGCAGATTTCTGAATGGAAGCTCTTAAAGCCTCAGCATAATCAGGATGAATATTTTCAAATACTTTGGATGCATCTTCACGGACTTCTTCGGGGGTAACACGGTAAATTTCTTTGATTCCGTCACTAGCATAAGGAAAGCAGGAACTGCCATCCGGATGCAACAAATATTGGAAAACGACTCCCGGCACGTGGCTGGTGATATTATTGAAAAGATTTAATGTTTCTTCTTTAGCTTTTTCTGCTAGTTTCCTATCTGTAATATCCTGATGCGTTCCTGAAATATAAAGGGGTTTGCCTTCTAAATCCCATTCATTTAATTTTCCTCGGTCTAGAACCCAAATCCAATTACCGTTTTTGTGTTTCATCCTAACTTCGCACTCATAATAATCAAGCTCCCCTTTGAAGTGCTTTTCTAAATTTTTAGCAGAATTTTTTAAATCATCAGGATGCGTATATTTATTCCAGGTATCGATAGAAATGGGTGCTAATTCTTCTAATGTGTAACCAATTATTTCGGCCCATTTTTCGTTGAAAACGACGGCTCCAGTTTGAATATTCCATTCCCAAGTACCTGCACCAGTGCCCATTAGGATTACTGCTAATCTTCGTTTTTCATTTTTCAATGCTAGTTCTGCCTGTTTTCGATCTGTAATATCATAAATTGAACCTATCAGAGATTTATTTCCTGCTGCATCTATAAAGCGGGTTTTACTGGTAATAATAGTGTGTTTACAACCTTTTACGGTAAGTGTTTCTTCTCTAATATCTGTAACACCTGTCTCAAGAACTTTTCTGTCTATGCTGAGGAAATGTTCCTTTTCGTTTTCTGGGACGTTTTCGCTTAGTGTTTTACCGATTACACTTTTTTCATCGAGACCAAAAAGAGTATAAAAGGAGTTGTTTGCATAGGTAACTCTATGTTCATTATCCTTTAGGAATATTGGGTTTCCAACTAATTCAAGAATGGTATGAAGGCGCTCTTTTTCAAATTTCAGTATTTCTTCTGACTTTTTTCGTTCGGTAATATCTCGTGCGGTTACTATTAAAACCTCTTTGCTAAAATAGATGCCTTTATTAACTACAACTTCATTAGGAAAAATTGCTCCTTTTTTTCGTTCTGCCCAAAATTCAAACGTAATCGGAATCCCAGTTTCAAAAACGGATTTTATGATTCCCTTTACTTCTTCAAGATCATTGAGTCCCTTGGCTGAAAATAATTCAGGTGTTTTGCCTATGAGTTCTTTTCGAGAATAATGATACATTTCCTCGGCACCTTTGTTGACATCTATAAAAGTGCCAGTTTTGTCCATTATGTAAATGGCTTCTGTAACAGTATCAAAAATAGATTGAAGGTTTTCCTTGTTTTGCTGCAATGATTTTTCTGCCTTTTTCCGTTCTGAAATATCTCGGGAAAGGATAATAAAATGGGGGTCTCTGCTTTTAATATCTTGTATTGGAGATGCCGAAATTTCAAAACAACATTTCCCCTTTGGTGAGTTGTTTATTGAGTATTGTTTTCCAGTTGACCAGCCTTTATCCAGTGCTTCTTGCATTGCTTCTTTAAAAACATTTGCAGCATCGATTGGAAATACTTCTTGCAATGTTTTTCCCATAATCGCTGTTGCAGGAATAGCAAGTAGATCAGCGTGATAGGCTTGATAATAATAAATATTGCCTTGAAGATCTGCTTCAAATAATAAATCGGGAATGGCTTGAAGTATGGTGGCTAAATTTTCTTGCGCTTTTCTTACATTTTCTTCTGTTTGTTTGCGTTCTGTGATGTCTCTAGCAATATACATTATCGCAGGTTCATTGAGATAATCTATTACTAAAGCTTCAATCTCAACGTATCTTTGGTCTCCCTTTTTATTTTTTATGATAGTTTCAAAATCTATTCTTCCTTTAGCAATTAAAGCTGCAATTATTTCCTTCCTTTTTTTATCAGATAATATTTCGATATTGGCAATATTCATCCCCAGAAGTTCCTCTTTTGTGTAACCAAAAAGAGTGGTAGTGGCAGGGTTTACTTCAATAAAATTATCGAGTTTATTGTCATTATTTATTCTAAATATAGTAATGCTATCGCGGTTTGTTTCAAAAAGAGTACGATACTTTTCTTCACTGATTTTTGTTTCTTCTTCTGCTTTTTTGCGTTGACTAATGTCAAGCATTGTTATCAAGCATTGATTGTTTTCTTCGTCAACAATTCCGGTAAGATTTATGAATATTGGGTTTTCGAAATTATTGGCCAATTTAATTTCACAAGTTTGTTTTGTTTTACTTTCAAAAATTTCTTCTAGAAACACAAAATATTTTGGTTTACTTTCATCAGCAATAAAAAAGGCAAAACGTTTATTTAGGAGTTGCGAACGTTCTCTTCTCAAAAGAATAGCACCACTAAAATTGAGTTCCAAAATTTCGTCTTTTTTTGAAAGTGTCAAATAACCAGAAGGTGCAAAATCGTATAAATTCAGATATTTTTCAGCATCAGTTTCAGCTCTAATATTTGCTAAATGGAGTTCTTCATTTTGCATTTCAAGTTCAATCTGATGTACATCAAGCTCGTGAACGAGTTTGAAAATCTCGATATCAGTGAAATGGGTATCAGTAGATATTGTTTTTTTCTTCAGAAGTTCTTCGGCTTTTTGACGTAGAATACTATCTAATTTGGCGGTATTTTTATCTTTCATAAATACTTTATATTTTTGAAATATTAATTAGAACTAATAGCATTCGATTATTCTCTTTTTTTGTTTTTAAGCAAAA
>CALPPA020000081.1 GCA_943325355.2 Klebsiella pneumoniae
CCAAATCAAATGCATCAGCAAAACAAACTAATAATGAAAACCTATAAAACTAAAAACAGCATCAAAAACGTTTTTGATGCTGTTTAATTTATCTATTTTTGTCTAATAATCTGTATCGATTATTTAGGACTAGTCAATCGATTATTTAATCATTCAACATTTTCCAAAGTTTGTCTTTCAACTCTGATAGACCTTGTTGGGCAACAGAGGAAATAAACATATAAGGAATAGCCGCAAACTCTTTGTCTAATTGAATTTTCAATTCAGCTTTAAGTTCATCATCGAGCATATCACATTTTGATATTACTAAAAGACGTTCTTTGTCTAGCATTTCAGGATTATATTTTGTCAATTCGTTGACTAAAATATCATATTCTGCCTTGATGTCTGGAGTGTCAACGGGAACCAAAAACAACAAAGTAGAATTTCTTTCAATATGACGCAAGAAATAATGACCTAACCCTTTTCCTTCAGCTGCACCTTCGATAATTCCGGGTATATCGGCGATTACAAAAGACTGAAAATCTCTATAAGCTACAATTCCAAGATTTGGTTTTAAAGTCGTAAACGGATAATCGGCAATCTTTGGTTTAGCGGAAGTCAAAACTGATAATAAAGTTGATTTTCCAGCATTTGGAAAACCTACTAAACCAACATCAGCCAGAACTTTAAGCTCCAAAATTACGTCCATTTCTACACCTGGCAAACCCGGTTGCGAATATCTTGGTGTTTGATTTGTTGAACTTCTAAAGTGCCAGTTTCCTAGTCCGCCTTTTCCGCCACGAGAAAGAATTTGTTTCTCTCCATCTTCGGTAATTTCGAATAAGGTTTCGCCTGTTTCTTTATCTTTCACAACTGTTCCTAATGGCACTTCTATGTATTTATCATCGCCATCAGCACCCGTACTTCTATCTCCACCACCATCTCCACCGTGACCGGCTTTGATGTGACGTGCAAATTTTAAGTGAAACAATGTCCAAAGCCCTTTGTTTCCAACCAAATAAACGTGTCCACCTCGACCACCATCACCACCATCTGGACCACCCTTTTCAATAAATTTTTCTCTATGCAAATGCGTAGATCCTTTCCCTCCTTTTCCGGAAGAAACATATATTTTTACGTAATCTACAAAATTACCTTCTGTCATTTTTTTTAGGTTTTTAGGTATTGGGTATTGGGTATTGGGTAAACTAAAACCCAAAACCCAATCCCCAAAACCTCTTTATTTAAGGGCTTTCACCATCACTTTATCAATCTTCACGCCATCCATATCTATGACTTCCAACTCCATTTTTTGCCAAATCAACTTCTCACCTTCTTTTGGAATATGAGAAAGTTCAGTCATTATTAATCCACTCACCGTGGTCACTTCATAATCATTAATCAATTCGTCTAATTCGAAAAATGTCAAGAAATCGTGCAACGAATAATGCCCATCAACAAGCCAAGTTCCATCTTCTCTTTCGATTAACTGAAAATCATCTTTATAAAAATCAGATGCATCTCCAACTAAAGCTTCCAGAATGTCGTTCAAGGTAATTATACCCTGAAAAACTCCGTACTCATCGGAAACAAAAGCATAATGAATACCTGATTTTTTGAATTGTTCCAATGCTTTGTAGGCAGTAGTTTGCTCCATCATAAAGGGTGCTTCGGTCATAATATCTGGCAAATTGAAATTTGCAGCATCAATGTTAGCAAAAATGCTTTTCAAATTTACAACTCCTACTATGTCATCGTGATTTTCTTCATAAACCGGATAAATAGAATGCAACTCTTTAAGCATAAATTCTTTAACCTGACTCATATTCGAATGCAATGGCAACATAACCACTGATTTTCTATGTGTCATTAAGGAATTTATTTTCCGGTCGCCAATATGAAAAACGCGCTCCACAATGTCTTGTTCAATTTCTTGTACTTCACCCCCTTCAGTTCCTTCCTTAATGATGGCTTTGATTTCTTCTTCGGTTACTTTACCGTCGGCAGTGGGTTTTATTTGTAACACATTTAACAAAAATTCTGTCGAATGAGTCAATAACCAAATAAATGGAGCGGTAATAATCGAAATTATTTTCATTGGCAATGCAACAGCTTTGGCAATGGATTCCGGGTGATTCAAACCAATTCGTTTAGGCAATAACTCCCCTAAAACTAAGGAGAAAAAAGTCAAAATAACAACCACAATTCCCACAGCAAGTGAATGTGCAAAAGGTTTTAGCATTTCAAACCCCAAAATAAAAGTTTCAACATCCTTTGTGATTTTGTCACCACTATAAATACCGGTTAAAATTCCAATTAGCGTTATGCCTATTTGAACTGTAGATAAAAATTTATTGGGAGAGTTAGATAAATCTAGTGCGATTTGAGCGTTTTTGTTCCCTTTTTTTGCAGCAGTTTCTAATCTGTTTTTCCTAGCCGAAATCAACGCGATTTCAGACATAGAGAAAACACCATTCAGGAGGATTAAAAAAAATATAATTAAAATTTCCATATTTGATTAGAAAACGCGTGCTCCTCTATAAACTTTTGATTACATTGCTTAAACGCTCAGTAATATCAGCTATAGAGCCAATTCCATTTACTGGATAAAATTTATTTTGAGCTTTATAATACTCCATTAAAGGAGCTGTTTTTTCGTTATATTCTTCGTATCGATGTCTGATTTTTTCTTCGTCCTGATCGTCTATTCTTCCGCTAGTTTTGCCTCTTTCGAGTATGCGATGAATTAGAATTTCGTCATCAGCTTCGAGTGCAATTGTGGCGACAATTTTCCAATTTTTTGAGGCTAAAAAAAGGTCTAATTCCTCTGCTTGAGCCAATGTTCTTGGAAAACCATCAAACAAAAAACCATTTGTGTCTAGATTTTTATTTACAGTATCTTCCAACATTTTAATAGTAACTTCATCGGGAACTAAATCGCCTTTGTCCATATAACTTTTGGCTAATTTTCCTAAATCAGTTTCATTTTTTATATTAAATCTAAAAATGTCTCCTGTAGAAAGATGCATCAAATTATATTTTTCTTTTAAAAATTCTGCTTGCGTACCTTTTCCCGCTCCTGGTTTCCCAAATAAAACAATATTAATCATAATCTGTGGTGCCTAATTATTCGTTAAGTTGATATACCTCGGGTAAATTTCTACCCAACCCATCGTAGTCTAATCCATATCCTACAATAAATTTATTTGGAATTCTAATTCCAACGTAGTCTATTTTAACTGCCTGTTTGTATGCTTCAGGTTTAAAAAAAAGTGTTGCAATTTTAAAATGTTTTACGTTTTGCTTTTTGAAAAGCTCTTTTAATGCCAACAAAGTATTTCCTGTATCAACAATATCTTCAATAACAACAACGGTTCTTCCCGTTAAATCCTGATCTAAACCGATTAATTGTTTTACGTCATTTGTTGAAGTCGTTCCTTCGTAAGATGCCATTTTAATAAAACTCAATTCGCAAGGTGATTTATAATGTTTCATAAAATCAGAAACGACCATAAAAGCGCCATTCAAAACACCAATGAATAATGGCGTTTCATCAGCAAAATCATCTTCTACCAAAGCAGCAATTTTTGCAATGGCAAAGTCTATTTCCTCTGCAGAAATAAACGGAACAAATTGTTTATCGTGAAGTTGTATCATAATTTTGTTTTGAAAATAATTGGCAAAGGTACTGAATTCTCCACGTTTAAAAAAACTGAATTTTTACTATAAATAATTTTTGAATTTTTTTAAACTCTCAAAATTTAATAGGCAATTTAATTTTTGCTCCATATATAAAATTCTCCTTTTATCTAAATTTTAATAAAGTTAAATAGCATTTTCCTATTCAATCATTATAAAGTATCTTTGTGCTCAACAACAAACAAAAACAAAATGACACGAGCAAAGCGACTGCATTTGACTTTTAAAAAAATAACTACAACAAATGAATTATTTCTCTTCCAATTTTAAATTGGGAATTCTCGGTGGCGGACAACTAGGCAAAATGCTATTGTTTGATACCCGAAAATTTGATATTCAAACCTATGTTCTTGATCCAAGTGATGAAGCACCTTGCAAAATTGCTTGCAACAAATTTTTCCAAGGAGATTTAATGGATTTTGAAACTGTGTATAATTTTGGGAAACAAGTCGATGTTTTGACTTTTGAAATAGAATTGGTCAACCTTGAAGCTTTGGAAAAACTGGAAAACGAAGGCAAAAAAGTCTATCCTTCTCCAAAAACCTTGAGGCTTATCCAGAACAAAGGGATTCAAAAGACCTTTTATATTAACAACGATATCCCAACAGCTCCTTCGAAAACATTTAAGGATTTAAAAAAATTAGTTGTTGAAATTGTCGATTCAAAATTAGAAATGCCATTCGTGTGGAAATGTACGGAGTTTGGTTATGACGGAAATGGGGTGAAAATCATCCGAACCATTCAGGATATCGAAAATTTACCAAATGTAGAATGCATTGCTGAAGAAATGGTCGAATTCAAAAACGAATTGGCCGTAATCGTTTGCCGAAGCCCTTCTGGCGAAATCAAAACCTATCCCGTTGTTGAAATGGAATTCCATCCTGAAGCGAACCAAGTGGAATATGTAATATGTCCAGCTAGAATTGACGATAAAGTGGCTGCAAAAGCTAGAACCATTGCGCTTGATGTTTCCGATAAATTCAATCACGTGGGGCTTTTGGCAGTCGAAATGTTTCAAACTTTTGACGATGAAATCTTGGTTAACGAAGTCGCTCCTCGCCCACATAATTCTGGTCATTACAGCATTGAAGCCAGTTACACTTCACAGTTTGAAAATCATTTGCGAGCGATTCTCGATTTACCTTTAGGAAATACCGATAGTAAAGTGGCAGGAATTATGGTAAATTTGGTTGGCGAAGATGGTTTTTCAGGAGAGGTAATTTATGAAAATATACAAAAAATATTAGGTTGGGATGGTGTTACACCTCATATTTACGGAAAAAAACAAACGCGTCCTTTCCGAAAAATGGGACACGTCACGATAGTAAATGAAGAAATCAATAAAGCAAGAAAAATTGCCGAGGATGTAAAGAATACGATAAGAGTAATTAGTGGAAATTAAAAAATTTAATGATTTAAAGATTCAAAAATTATTGCGTAAATAATGCAAGCGTAGAAATTTTTTAATCTTTAAATTTTTTAATCTTTAAATAAAAAAGTAAATGAAAGTAGCTGTAATAATGGGAAGCATATCCGATATGCCTGTAATGCAAGAAGCCATTGACATCTTGAATGGATTCGATATAGAAGTTGAAGTCGACATTGTTTCGGCACACAGAACTCCAGAAAAATTATTTGATTTCAGCAAAAACGCACACAATCGTGGCATTTCGGTGATTATTGCCGGTGCTGGAGGCGCAGCTCATTTACCAGGAATGGTCGCTTCAATGTCGCCACTTCCTGTAATTGGAGTTCCTGTAAAATCCAGCAATTCTATCGATGGTTGGGATAGCGTTTTGTCTATTTTGCAAATGCCAGGAGGTGTTCCAGTAGCTACAGTGGCGTTAAATGGAGCAAAAAATGCAGGAATTCTAGCCGCTCAAATCATTGGAACTTCTGACAAATGTGTTTTGGATAAAATAATTATGTACAAAGAAGGATTGAAAGCAGCCGTGAACAAGGCAGCCGAAGGATTAAAAAAATAATTAATTAATGTACACACAGGTCGCAACCTGTCCCTTCAAAATATGAAAATACTTACCCAACATTTCAATACCAAACACAATACAGCACCTTTTTCGCAAATAAAATTAGTAGATTATCGACCTGCTTTTATCGAAAACATCGCCTCCACAAAAGCCGAAATTGACGCCATAATCAACAATCCAAAAGCTCCAACTTTTGAAAACACTATTGAAGCGATGGATTTTTCAGGAAATGCTTTGGATCGATTATCTTCTATATTCTTCAATTTAAATTCGGCTGAAACCTGTGAAGAAATGCAAAAAATCGCCCAGGAAGTTTCTCCTTTATTAACCGAATTTAGTAATGACATTACGTTAAACGAAGATTTATTTAAAAGAATAAAAACGGTTTACGAACAAAAAGACAGCTTAAATTTATCGGCAGAACAAGCCACATTATTAGACAAGAAATTCAAAAATTTTTCTAGAAACGGGGCTTTACTCTCCGAAGATAAAAAATTAAAACTGCGTGAAATCGACACCCAATTAGCTAAGCTAAAATTAACATATGGCGAAAATGTTTTGGCAGAAACCAACAACTATCAACTACATATCACCAACGAAAACGACCTAAAAGGCCTTCCAGAAGGGACTATAGAAGCCGCTCGTTCATTAGCCAAGTCAAAAGAACTAGAAGGCTGGGTTTTTACGTTGGATTTTCCAAGTTATATTCCATTTGTAACCTATGCAGACAATCGTGAACTTCGAAAAGAAATAACAATTGCTGCTGGTAAAAAAGCGTTTCAAAACAACGGATTCGACAATCAGGAAATCACTTTACAGATTGCCAAATTGCGTTACGAAAGAGCCAATTTATTAGGTTACGCAACCCATTCGCATTTCGTTCTCGAAGAAAGAATGGCACAAAATCCAGAAAAAGTAAAATCGTTTTTGAATGATTTATTAGCCAAAGCCAAACCTGCAGCCGTAAGAGAATTTGCTGAATTGAGCGCTTTCGCAAAAGATCTGGACGGAATTGAACATTTAGAAAAATGGGATAGTGGATATTATTCTGAAAAATTGAAGCAAAAATTATTCAATTTAGATGATGAAAAACTGAAACCTTATTTTCAATTATCAACCGTTTTGAATGGAGCTTTTACAATTGCCAACAAACTATTTGGATTAACATTCACCGAAATTTTCGATGTAGACAAATACCACGAAGAAGTTACTACTTACGAAGTAAAAGACGAATTTGGCGAACTAGTTGCTATATTTTATGCCGATTTCTTTCCAAGAAAAGGCAAACGAAATGGTGCTTGGATGACTTCGTTTAAAACTCAATATATCAAGGACGGTATAAACGAAAGACCACACATTTCGAACGTTTGCAACTTTACAAAACCAACAGAAACTAAACCTTCGCTATTAACTTTTAATGAAGTAACCACTTTATTCCACGAATTCGGCCACGGATTACACGGAATGTTGGCCAATACTAC
>CALPPA020000082.1 GCA_943325355.2 Klebsiella pneumoniae
AGCTTATATTTCCGATTAAATATGTGATATTTGCATAGTAAAAGTGATCTATTTCGATGATTTTTTGGCATATTTTTGTTAAATGATTTTTAAAATACCTCTAAACAAATATTTATATTTTATAATGATTAGGGTTTTTATAAATGTTCGCAAATTTAAAAAATGATAATTTTTTTTGTTTTAACCAGATGCAAAGCAGGTAAATAACTAAATCATTGTTTAGTAAAAATTAGCAAATCGAGTAGAGTATTTTCTGCGAAAGCATGTGTTTAGCATCGAAAAGAAAGTTTATTTTTGATTTTCAAACAACGGATAGATAGTTTATTTACATAAAGTAAGTTATCCCAATGGTGGTAGTTATTGACATTATAAGAATTTTAAAAAATACAAAAGTTTAGCACAAAAAAAAGAGTTAAATAGTCCATTTATAGGTTACTTTACCAGTTAAACCTTTGGTCTTTGTGCATTATATCTCAAAAAAGTTTATTGCATTATTTTATAAATTTTCTTATCCATTCAAAAATAGGTCATTCAACGATTTTTATAGCTTTATATGGATAATACAAGTATTAGTAAAATCTTTTTCATTTTTTTGTATTGAGTTTGATATTATAAATAGCCTTCTAATAACCTAAAATAGAACATAAATTTAATTGTATTCTAAACTTAAATGAAAAGCTCCAATAACAATAATATTGAATATGAAATAAGCGGCCTTAAAATGGCATATCCAAATAGCACAATTCATAGTCTTTTTAATGAGCAGGCGGAAATATATCCCAATTCAATAGCGCTGGAGTTTGGAGATAGGCAAGTTACTTATGCAAAATTAAATATAATGTCTAATCAAATGGCAAATTATTTTTGGTCTCAAGGTTTGCGCCCTGGCCAATTTGTGGCTGTTTCTTTAGATAGAACCCCGGAATTATCGGCTTCTTTGCTAGCAATTTTAAAATGTGGAGCTGCCTATTTACCATTAGATTCTAAATTTCCTAAAACACGTTTAGAATTTATGCTCGAAGATTCTCAAGCCAGTTTTTTACTAACTTCGAGATCACTTTCAGCTTCATTACCATCACATTCAAATACAATATTGATCGACGATTTATTGTCTTCAATTGACCAATATTCAGTCTTACCCATTTCAGTGGCGGTTTCGAATGAAGCAAATGTCTATATAATTTATACTTCTGGCTCCACGGGCAAACCCAAAGGAGTAGCTGTAACTCATAAAAATTTTGTGAACTTAATTTACAGCATAGCCATTGAACCTGGGATAAATGTGGACGACAAATTATTATCAATTACCACTATTTCATTTGATATTGCGTGTCTAGAATTATTTCTTCCTTTACTAAAAGGCGCAACAGTTGTTTTTGCTGATTACGAAACTACTCGCGACGGACAACTCTTACTCAAACTTGTTCAGGAAAATGGAATAACTATTCTACAGGCCACACCAACTACTTGGCAAATGTTATTAGATTCTGGTTGGGAAAACCGCCTAGCCATAAAAGCATTTTGCGGAGGCGAAGCAATGCCATTGAATCTTGCTCGTGATTTAATTGCAAGATGTAATTCCCTTTGGAATATGTATGGTCCAACAGAAACTACAATATATTCTATTATTAAACAAATTTATGCAGATGATGAATTAATTACAATTGGATTCCCCATTGCAAACACTCAAATTTATTTATTAAATGAACAAGGCCAAGCAGCTGCATCTGGAACAATAGGAGAAATAGCTATTGGCGGAGATGGAGTTGCCTCAGGGTATTGGAAACGCCCAGAACTTACAGCAGAAAAATTTATTCTAAATCCATTTTCGACAGAACTTAACTCCATACTTTATCGTACTGGAGACCTTGGTAGATTATTGCCAAATGGCGAAATACAATGCTTAGGACGTATTGATAATCAAGTAAAAATAAGAGGACATCGGATAGAATTAGGTGAGATAGAAGCTGCATTAAATAGTATTTATGGCATAAAACAATGTGCAGTAATTGTGAGTAATTATTTAGGAAATGAAGCTAAAATTGTAGCGTATTTAAAAACTTCGGAGCTAACAAAAGATGACAGGCAAATTCATAACATTTTATCAAAAAGTTTGCCTGAAATTTTATTACCCTCAAAATATATTTGGCTAGATGAATTTCCAATAACGCCAAGTGGAAAAATTGACAAGAAAAGTTTACCTACACCAGAATATGTTCGCCCAGATTCAGCACCACTTATAAGAAAACCTAGAACAATAATTGAAAAAGAAATTGCAAAAGTTTGGATCGAAGAGTTAAAGCTGCCAATTGTTGGTATAGACGATAACTTTTTTGAAATGGGTGGAACATCGTTCTTAACACAAAGAGTGGCCGCAATACTGAGAAAAAGTCTTAAAGAAAAAATACCAGTTGCCACTATATATCAATACCCAACCATTGCCAGCTTATCTGGATATTTGGCGACAAATAATAAATCGTTTAAAGTAATTGATCACTCCAAGAGAAAAGATGAAAAATTATCAACTGATGTCGCCATTATTGGTATGGCCGGAAGATTCCCTGGAGCAGCATCTATAGATGAACTATGGGATGTTTTGAAGCATGGAAAAGAGACGATTACCTTTTTTAAATCGAATGAAATTGATGTAAGCATCCCTAAATCAATACGAAATAATCCTCTTTATGTAGGAGCGCGAGGAATTATATCAACTGCTAATACATTTGATGCGGCTTTTTTTGGAATCAATCCTAAGTTAGCTGAAGTTATGGATCCTCAACAACGATTGTTTTTAGAGATTTCATGGGAGGCTCTTGAACAAGCTGGCTATTTGCCCAAACATTTTACTGGTCGAATAGGCGTTTACGCTGGCGCCGGAACAAATACCTACTACAAAAAAAACATACTTACTAATGATGAAATTTTAGATCATGTAGGGTATCTAAATGCAGAAACTGTAAACGAAAAAGATTATATATCCACAAGAACTTCGTATCACTTAAACTTAAAAGGGCCTGCTGTAAGTATTCATTCTGCATGTTCAACTTCACTACTTGCCATTGCAGAGGCTGTGCAAGCTATTAGAAATGGGCAATGCGATATCGCACTTGCGGGAGCATCCAGTGTAACTGCACCAATTTTTAGTGGACATCTTTACGAAGAGGGATCCATGTTAAGCTCAAATGGTCATTGTCGTGCGTTTGACGCAGCGGGAAAGGGAACTGTATTTAGTGATGGAGCTGGAGTTGTACTCCTAAAAAGTTTGGAAAGCGCCATCAATGATGGTGACAAAATATATGGAATAATCAAAGGGGTAGGAATTTCGAATGATGGAGGCAACAAGGGAAGTTTTACTGCTCCAAGTGCCATAGGACAAGCGGCTGCTATTAGCGAAGCTCTCTATGATGCAAAAGTTACACCAGATTCTATAAGTTATGTTGAAACTCATGGAACTGCCACACCCATAGGCGACCCTATTGAGATTGAAGGACTAAAAATGGCTTATGGAAATCAACCTAAAAACGGTTATTGTGCCATAGGATCCATAAAAACTAATATGGGACATCTTACTGCAGCAGCTGGTGTAGCAGGATTGATTAAAACAATCTTGGCAATGAATAATAAACTTTTGCCTGCCTCACTGGGTTTTGACAGACCTAATCCAGCCATCGATTTTGAAAACAGTCCATTTTTTGTAAATGCTAAATTAAGCGATTGGCATTCCAATACGCCTTTACGTGCTGGTGTAAGTTCGTTTGGAGTTGGTGGCACTAATGTGCATATAATTGTTGAAGAATATCCTATTCAGCAAAAAGTTTCAGGCTCAAGTCGGCCACTACAATTATTAATGTGGTCAGCCAAATCTGAAAATAGCTTAAAAGGATATGCAATTGAATTAGGTAAATTTGTTCAATCAAAACCCGATGCCCAATTGGCAGACATCGCCTTTTCATTAAATAAAACACGTGACACTTTTGCTCATAGAAGCTTCCTTTTATCCAGCAACGGTATTGAAGCTAGTCAAGAATTACTCTCCAATGAAAAGAATACTGTAAAAACTTCTGTATTAAAAGTGGCTCCGAACGAAATAGTATTTCTTTTCCCTGGACAAGGAGCTCAATTTTCTCAAATGGGTATAAATCTCTACAAATACGAAAAAGTTTATAAAGATGCTATAGATATATGTGCTGATTTTTTATTAGAAAAATTTAAATTAGACATTCGGGATATTTTATATCCTGAAATAGTGACTCCTGAAACGGAAGCAAAATTGAAAGATACTCGTTTTACCCAGCCAGCATTATTTGTGACTGAATACGCTTTAGCTCAACTTTGGTTAAGCTGGGGAATTAAGCCCACGGCATTCTGCGGTCACAGTATTGGCGAATTCGTAGCTGCTCATTTAGCGGGGGTATTTAATTTACAAGATGCATTACACTTAATTGCTATCAGAGGTCGTTTGGTAAGCGAACTTCCCGGAGGCAGTATGTTATCTGTAAGGCTTGCAGAAGATAAATTAAAAGATATTCTTCCAGAGAACCTGTCGATAGCGGCTATAAATTCTAATGCTATGTGCGTTGTTTCGGGCGAAGACGAAATAATTGAAAAATTTTCAAAATCATTAGAAGAGTTAGAAATTGCAAACAAACTGTTATTTACCAGCCATGCATTTCATTCAACGATGATGAACCCCATTTTGGATATATTCGAAGAAGAAGTAAAAAAAATACAATTAAATAAGCCTATTTTGCCAATAGTTTCAACTGTGACTGGCACATGGATCCTTGATGATGAAGCCATTGATACAAAATATTGGGCCAACCATTTGAGAAATACTGTTCGATTTGCAGATGCTGCAAATACATTATTAACATTAGAAGATGTTATCTTTTTAGAAGTGGGGCCTGGACTTACATTAACTACATTAACAAAACAACAAGGAGCAGGAAAAATAATTCCTGCCTATACCAGTTTACTCTTGCCTAAAAATCAAGAAACCGAGTACAATACGATTCTCAATTCAGTGGGTGAACTTTGGCTTAAAGGAATTGATGTTGATTGGAATTCATTTTATCATCAACAACAAAGATTAAAAATCGATTTGCCAAGTTATGTTTTTGACAGAAAACTATGTTGGATAGAACCTATAAATGTAGAAAAAAAACTTGTAATTTCAGACCTGTTCTCAGTTTCTGATATACCATTAGTATCAACAAGTATAGATGAATATAGTTCAAAAACGAAAGATTCAAAAAGAAATATAATACTTTTCAAGATTTCAGAAATCATAAAAAATGTATCAGGCTTAATTTATGAATTTGATAGAGTTTCTAATACTTTTCTAGAATTAGGTTTAGATTCATTAGCCCTAACTCAATTAGCAGGTAGATTAAAAAAAGAGTTTGATTTACCCATCTCTTTTAGACAACTAAATGAAGCATTTAGCTCGCCTTCTCTATTAGCCGATTACATAATTAGTACTATTGCAGAAGTAACTCTAATTGATATTACCAAAGAAGAGGAAAAGATATTGAACAAAAACAATGAATCTTTATCTTCAGAGAACTCTATCCAGTTTTCGTCAAATCAAGATCAAATGACTTTGGAGCAAATTATTGAACAAATTCATCTTTTGAGTCAAAAAAAGGACCTATTACAAAGCCAACAAAATAATTTGATAAATGAAACTTTTTCAAGTGAAGGTTTAAAAACAGAAACCTATGTTCCAATTAATTTGAAGAATGAAATTGAAGGAAATAGTGTCAGTAAACCCGAAAAAATAGAGAAAGTAATGGTAGGTGAATCTCCAGTTCCAGGAGCAAAATTAGGTCGAGATGAAGATGGAAATCCAGCTTGGTTTATCGAAGACTCAAATAAAAAGGGGGAGTATATTAAAATTAATTTATAAAAAAATACAATTTAACAACAGTGTTGGTAAAAAAAACATAACTATTTACAATTTTTAATTCCTTGAGATAAAAAATATAAAATGAACAATTTAGAAGAAAGCCCAAAATTTAATCCATTTGCAGGTCCAGAAATAGAAAAAGCTATTTATACTACAAAATCACAATCGGAAATATGGACTTCTTGTTCTTTCGGCGGAAATGATGCCAACAGAGCATATAACCTTTCTTTTACAATAGATTTTGATGGCTTGTTGAATACTCCAGCAATGGAATTAGCTATTCAAACTTTAGTTAATCGCCACGAGTCACTTCGCGCCACTTTTAGTACAGATGGTGTTTATATGTCTATTATCAAAGAGCTATCTATAGGAATTAGCAAACTGAATTTATCCAATTTGGATGAAGAGTCGCAAAATGGCGCATTAGAGCAATATAAAAAAGAAGATGCTAATTATTTATTTGACCTCGTTAATGGACCTTTGATTAAAGTTGGTTTAATTACCTTTTCTGAAGTTAAACATAGTTTAATAATAACAGCACACCATATCATTTGTGATGGTTGGTCTGTAGGTGTTATATTACAAGAATTAGGGATAATTTATTCTGCGATAGTGGAAAACAAAACACCTTTACTGGCAGAATCAATAGCTTTTAGTTCGTATGCAAATGAGGAACAATTATTTTCGAATAGTAATGAGTACAAAGAAGTAGAAAAGTATTGGATCAACATGTACGGGGAAAATATTCCTGTAGTTAATCTTCCTACAGATAATCCAAGACCATCGTTACGAACTTATGAAAGTGGTCGTTTAGATTTTACTTTAGATTCAAATCTTTCAGTATCTATTAAAAAAACAGGCTTAAGTGTAGGTGCCAGTTTTGTTACCACTTTATTAGCAGGTTTTGAAGTATTTTTATATCAAGTAACTGGTCAGAATGATTTAGTTGTAGGTGTTCCTTCTGCTGCACAACCTGCGAATGGTATGGATAATCTAATAGGCCATTGCGTAAATTTATTACCTTTAAGAAGTAATCCTAAGCCTAATATCAGTTTTACAGACTATTTAAAAAAACGTAAAACAGAACTTTTTGATGCTGATGATCATAAACATCTTAGCTTTGGTCATCTTATACAAAAACTCAATGTACCCCGCGATCCATCAAGAATACCACTTGTGCCAATTACTTTTAATGTTGATCTTGGGATGACAGATAGAGTCGCTTTTTATAATA
>CALPPA020000083.1 GCA_943325355.2 Klebsiella pneumoniae
TAGTCGTGAATTTCTTCTTGCTGGTCGTCATCTAGCATTTCATCTACCCAATACTTGATATTTAGCTTGGTACCAGAGTTCACGATTTGTTCCATTTCTGTAACTAATGCTTCCATTGTTAAGCCTTTGGCGGAAGCAATATCATTAAGAGGTAGTTTCCTGTCGATGTTTTGTATAATGTACAATTTATTTATGGAATTTGCTCCAGTAGATTTTACAACTAAATCATCAGGACGAATGATGTCATTTTCTTCGACATAATGGCTGATTAATTCAATGAATTCCTTTCCATATTTCTTGGCTTTACCTTCACCAACTCCATGAGTATTAATCAACTCATCCATAGAAATTGGATATTTCAATGCCATATCTTCAAGGGAAGGATCTTGAAACACCACAAATGGAGGAACTCCCAATCGTTTTGCCGTTTTCTTGCGCAAGTCACGCAACATTCCCATTAAAACCTCATCGGCAACGCCAGTTCCTTTTGCAGCCGTTACGATAGCTTCATCTTCTGATTCGTTGTATTCGTGATCCTCTGACATCATAAACGAAACTGGTTTTTTGATAAAATCTAAGCCTTTCTTAGTGATTTTTACAATACCATATGTTTCTATATCTTTTGATAATAATCCATCTACCAATACTTGTCTCAATAATGCCATCCAATATTTTTCATCGTGACCTGACCCTGAGCCAAAAAAAGATTGAACATCAGTTCTGTGGGCTTTTATAACAGCATTGACACGACCAATAAGTGTAAATACGACTTCTTTTGATTTATAAATATGCTTGGTATCACGAACCACTTGGAGTAATTTAACTACTTGGTCCTTAGCTTCAACTTTAACTTTTGGATTACGAACATTATCATCCATATCGCCACCGTCTCCAGTTTCATTATCAAATTCCTCACCAAAATAGTGCAATAAAAATTTCCTTCTCGACATCGAAGTTTCAGCATAAGCCACTACTTCCTGCAACAAGGCAAAGCCAATTTCTTGCTCAGCGACAGGTTTTCCGGATAAAAATTTCTCTAGTTTTTCTACATCCTTATAGGAATAGTAAGCCAAACAATGGCCTTCTCCTCCATCACGACCGGCACGACCCGTTTCTTGATAATAACTTTCGAGAGATTTTGGAATATCGTGATGAATAACAAATCGCACATCAGGCTTGTCAATTCCCATCCCGAAGGCGATTGTGGCTACGACAACTTCCACATCTTCCATAAGAAACATATCTTGATGTTTAGCACGTGTTTTTGCATCTAATCCTGCGTGGTATGGTACGGCACTGATTCCGTTTACTTGCAAAACTTCGGCAATGGCTTCTACTTTTTTACGGCTCAAGCAATAAATAATTCCTGATTTCCCTTTATGTAGTTTGATAAAGCGAATGATGTCCGATTCTATATTTGTAGTTTTGGTACGAACTTCATAATATAAATTAGGCCTGTTGAATGAAGCTTTATACGTTGTAGCATCAGACATATCCAAATTTTTCAGAATGTCTTCTTGCACTTTTGGTGTAGCTGTTGCCGTAAGACCTATAATTGGAATATCTCCTAATTGTTTGATAATGCCTTTTAAATTTCTGTATTCTGGTCTAAAATCATGACCCCATTCCGAGATGCAATGCGCCTCATCAATAGCAACGAACGAAATAGTCTCTGATTGAAGAAAATTCAAATATTCTTCCTTAGTCAAGGATTCTGGGGCAACATATAAAAGTTTTGTCAATCCTGAAGAGATATCCTTTTTAACTTGGGCAATTTCAGTTTTGGTTAATGAAGAATTCAAAACATGGGCAATACCGTTTTCTGAAGATAAACTTCGAATAGCGTCTACTTGATTCTTCATCAAGGCAATCAATGGAGAAACTACTATGGCTGTTCCCTCTTGAACTAAAGCAGGCAATTGATAACATAGCGACTTCCCACCACCAGTAGGCATAATCACGAAAGTGTTTTCTTTATTGAGAATACTTTTTATAACTTGTTCTTGGAGACCTTTAAATTGGCTGAAGCCGAAATACTTCTTTAATTCTTTGTGGATGTCAATTTCGCTTGAATTCATTCTTTATTAATGGTATTTTTTCTAAATTTGCATGACTAAAGATACTACTTTCTTTTATACATACAAATTTTTATAAAAAAATTCTATTTTGGATACAAAAGAAAATATTTTGATTTTGGCTAAAAAGACAATTCTATCTGAGAGTGAGTCCATAGCAAAACTCATTGATTTCATTGACTTTAACTTTACAGAAGCTACCCAAATCATATTCAATTCAAAAGGGAGATTGATTGTAACTGGAATTGGAAAAAGTGCAATAATTGCCCAAAAAATGGTGGCAACATTCAATTCTACGGGAACTCCATCTCTTTTTCTGCATGCTTCCGAAGCAATTCACGGCGATTTAGGTATGTTACAAACTGACGATGTGGTTATTTGTATTTCAAAAAGTGGCAATAGTCCAGAAATAAAAGTTCTTGTTCCTTTATTGAAAAGATTTGGAAACCAATTAATAGCCATCACAGGAAACATTACTTCATTCTTGGCAAAAGAATCTCATTATGTTTTGAACACGACCGTAGATTCTGAAGCGTGTCGCAATAATCTCGCTCCTACAAACAGCACCACTGCACAACTCGTTATGGGAGATGCTCTAGCTGTTTGCCTGATGGAAATGCGGAATTTCACTAGTGAAGATTTTGCTAAATTTCATCCTGGTGGCGCTTTGGGCAAGAAATTGTTGCTCAGCGTGAAAGATATGCTTGAAAATTCAATGAAACCAATGGTTGCTCCCGATACATCAATTAAAAAAGTAATTTTCGAAATATCAGAGAAACGGCTTGGAGTTACTGCTGTAATCGAAAACGAAAGAGTAATTGGCATTATTACAGACGGTGATATACGAAGAATGCTGAATGAAAATGATACTTTTACTCATTTGACTGCCAAAGATATTATGACAAAAAACCCAAAAATGATTCAATCCACGACTATGGTTACGGATGCATTAAATATTCTTGAAGACTTTGCCATTACCCAACTAATAGTTGTTGACAATGGGGAATATAAAGGCGTATTGCATTTACATGATATTTTAAAAGAGGGAATTGTATAATGGCAAAGAAAGAGCTCAAAGAAATGTCATTCTTAGACCATCTTGAAGAATTAAGATGGTTATTAGTTCGGAGTTCAGCAGCAGTTTTAATAATGGCCTTTGTCACTTATTTTGTAAGTGATTATTTATTTGAAACTATAATATTTGGACCTACGAGGCCTACTTTTTTTACCTATCGTTTTTTTTGTGATTTATCTCATCAATTAGGATTTGCTGACAGTATTTGCATTAAAGAATTACCTTTTATTATCCAAAATACTTTAATGGAAGGACAGGTAAATATGTTTGTATGGATGTGTATTCTGGCAGGTTTTATTTTAGCATTTCCTTATATATTGTGGCAAATTTGGGGTTTTATTAGTCCAGCTTTATATGAAAAAGAGAAGAAAAACGCACGACTATTTATATTTGTTTCCTCATTATTATTCTTTTTAGGAGTTCTTTTTGGCTATTTTATAGTCATCCCAATGTCAGTTAATTTTTTAGCGACTTTTACTGTAAGTGATATGGTTAAAAACCAATTTACATTAGAATCCTATATAGGAATGTTCAAAACATCAGTCATCGCCGGAGGATTATTTTTTGAATTGCCCATTATCATTTATTTCCTAACAAAACTGGGATTAGTAACTCCTGAATTTTTAAGAAAATACCGAAGGTATGCAATCGTAATTGTGTTAATAGTTGCAGCAATAGTTACACCACCAGATGTAGTGAGCCAAACGATTGTTGCCATACCAATGCTTATTATTTTTGAATTAAGTGTAATTATCTCCTCTATTGTCTATAAAATAAAAATAAAAAATGAGCAACTTAGTTAAAGAATTCAATGATTATCGTTCTAAGATGAACGAAAAATTATTAGCAGACAATAATAAAATTGTAAAACGAATTTTCAATCTTGACACAAATGCTTATGCAGAAGGAGTGCTAGATGTAAGAACCAAAGAGCTATTAGGACTAGTAGCTTCAGCAGTTCTACGATGTGATGATTGTGTAAAATACCATTTAGAAAATTGTCACAAAGAAGGAATCACTAAAGAGGAAATGATGGAAGCAATGGGAATAGCAACACTTGTGGGCGGAACTATTGTTGTACCTCATTTGCGTAGAGCCTATGAATTTTGGGAAGAATTGGAAAATAATTAATAATTTTTAAATGGTGGATTTGGTAATTTGTTTATTCGTTAATTTGTCGAATAACCAAATACACAAATACACAAATAACCTTTTTTAGAATGAAGTTAAGAGCCGAAAATCTAATAAAAACGTACAAAGGCCGAAGTGTAGTTAAAGGCATTTCGGTAGAGGTGAACCAAGGTGAAATCGTTGGCCTTTTGGGTCCAAATGGTGCCGGAAAAACAACCTCATTTTATATGATTGTGGGATTGGTAAAACCAAATATAGGAAATATTTATCTTGATGATTTAGATATTACTCATTTCCCAATGTACAAAAGAGCACAACAAGGTATTGGTTATTTGGCTCAGGAAGCTTCTGTTTTTAGAAAACTAAGCGTCGAAGACAATATTTTAAGTGTTTTACAATTGACAAACCATTCAAAAGAAGAGCAAGAAGCAAAAATGGAAAGTTTAATCGAAGAATTTGGTTTGGGACACATAAGAACTAATCGCGGTGATTTACTTTCTGGAGGCGAACGTCGTCGTACTGAAATTGCACGTTGTCTTGCTACTGATCCAAAATTCATTCTACTCGATGAACCATTTGCAGGAGTTGACCCAGTTGCTGTCGAAGATATTCAAAGAATCGTAGCGCAACTAAAAAATAAAAACATCGGCATCCTGATTACAGATCACAATGTTCAGGAAACTTTGGCAATTACTGACAAGACTTATCTTATGTTTGAAGGCGGTATTTTGAAAGAAGGAATTCCAGAAGAATTGGTCGAAGATGAAATGGTTCGTCGAGTATATTTAGGACAAAATTTTGAGTTGAGAAAGAAAAAATTAGAGTTTTAATAAAATGGAGAATCAATATAAACCAAATCAAGAAACTAAAGATAAATGGAATATCGACCCAAATAACTGGATCTGGGGAATGTTTTATTACAACAAAGAGGACAAAAGATTACTACCTCCTAAACGAATAGCTTGGATGGGTTGGACTGTAAACTTTGCAAATAGAAATTCAGTGTTAGTATTTGTATTTATATTGCTTCTAATTTTAATGTTTGCCTATATGGTTGGATTGAAAAAATAATTTTTAATCCGCTTATTCTAAATACCATCATCTTCCTTTTCAATAGCACAAATATTGGCTATTCCATCTTATTGAATTCTACACCCTTTTCCTATAGTTACAAAACTCCTTTTAATTTCAAGAGGGCTTTAATATTGAGCTCTTTACACATTTCTGACAGCTATAATAAAGCAGAAAAAAGCTACATAAAAAAAACACTTTATTACATTAAATGACTATAAATAAAGGATTTTCTTTGAATTTTGATTAAGCTTTACTATCTTTCGGACTCGAAAAAAATAATGAACCCTTACACATTGAAAAAATGTTAGAAGAAACGAATGATAACCTGCTCGAAGCAGATGGAAATTTAGAAATCACTTTACCAGAAATGATTCAACCCGAAACGGCAGTTTTGGAAGAAGTAGAAACAATTAAAATTGGCAGTGAAGAAACAGTTGAATCAATTGAAGATATTGCTGAAACCGAATTGCAAGCCCCAGAAGCTGTAATTGACGATAAAACTTTAATTGATATAGAAAAGCCAGTTTTAGAGGAATTAGAAATCGTGGAATCAAACAATACAGAAATAGCTGAACTTGTTGAGGAAACTGTCAACACCGTTTCTGACGGAGAACCTAGTCCCGATAACAATACTATTATTGATGCCATTGCCGATATAAATGCTGCCGAAAGCGAAGACGTAACACTTAAAGAACGTCACGATATTCCAATGCTGGATTATGATACTTTATCATTAGAATCATTGGTTGACGAATTGAAAAATTTAGTTACCAATGAAAAAGTGATGTCGGTAAAAGATCACGTAGAAGAAATCAAGAAATCATTCTTGGCAAAATATCACCATCTTTTAGAAGAGAAAAAAGAGGAATTCATTGCCGAATCTCAAAGCCTTGAGACTGACATAAAGGAAGAATTTCATTATCATTCTCCATTAAAAACACAATTTGACCAATTTTATTCCCTATTTAGAGATAATAAAAATACCCATTTCAAAAGTTTGCAATCAAATTTGAAAACTAATTTGGAAAACAGATTAGCCATTGTAGAAGAATTAAAAGAGTTGATCAATCCTCAGGCAAACATCAAAGACACCTTGAAACATTTCAATGATTTAAGAGAACGATGGAAAAATGCAGGACCGATTCCAAAGGACAAATACAACCATGTTTGGAACAATTATCATTTTCATGTAGAGAATTTCTATGATTATTTGCACTTAGACAGAGAAGCCCGAGACCAAGATTTTAAACACAATTTAGAGCAAAAACAAAAAATTGTGGCTCGAGTTGAAGAACTAGTTAACGAAGCTGACGTCAACAAAGCATTCCGAGAATTACAGGATTTACATAAAATTTGGAAAGAAGATATTGGACCGGTTTCTAGAGAACACCGTGACGAAATCTGGAACAAGTTTAGTGATTTGACAAAGCAAATGCACGACAAACGGGAAGTTTTGTTTGAAAACTTGAGAGGAACTGAACTGGAGAATTTAGAAAAGAAAAAAGAAATTATTGCCAAAATTGAAGTTTTGGCTACCGAAAAAGTGAATGCACATTCACAATGGTTGGCACAAATAGAAAAAGTAGAAGCATTGAGAACTGCTTTTTTCTCAGCCGGAAAAGTACCTTCTGAAGTAAACGAAGAAACTTGGGCAGCATTTAAAACCGCTGTAAGGAATTTTAATTCTTTCAAAAATTCGTTTTACAAAGACATTAAAAAAGACCAAA
>CALPPA020000084.1 GCA_943325355.2 Klebsiella pneumoniae
CTAAAATACGAACTACTTCTTTCCTGATTTCGTCCTTCTTTACATCTTGTGCTTTTACAACAAATGTCCCTAATAACAAAAACGCCAATATTATTTTTTTCAATCTTGGTTGTGTTGATTAATAATCGGACGCAAAGGTGATGAGGCAATGTTAAGATAATGTTAACTTAATGTTATTTAGATGATAATTTAATGTTAACAGGTTATTTTATGGTTAAATATAAAACCCTTTTTAATTGTAGAAATCACATACTAACCAGCCAATTAGGTTTTTAACAATTATATATTTGATGTCAAGAAATGTTTGATTTAGCTTTAGTCAAACTAAATGAAAACTCTGAACCAATGCCAAATTCACTCTCTACATAAATTTTTTCTTTATGCGCTTCAATAATATGTTTTACAATGGCAAGTCCTAAACCGGAACCTCCTTCTGAACGAGCACCACTTTTATCGACACGATAAAAACGTTCGAAAAGTCTTGGGATGTTTTGTTTTTCTATTCCTTCTCCATTATCACTTATTTGAATAAGGACTTTTCTCTTGGTCAACTTAATTACGCTAACTTCGGTTAAACCACCTTCTTTTCCATATTTTATTGAATTTACAATCAAGTTTTCAAGTATTTGCTGGATTTTGTCTTTGTCTCCATAAACAAAAATGGGTTGGATATCATTATCACCAAATGACAGATTGATTTTCTTTTTGTCAGCCTTCATTTCTAATAAATCAAAAACGTTTTGAATCAATTCTACAATATCAAACTCTGAAAATTCAAGATTCAAATCACCTACTTCAAGTTTAGTAATCATATCTAGATCTTCAATGATATAAATTAATCGTTCGACTCCTTTTTCAGCTCGTTTCAAGTATTTTTTTCGAACATTTTTATCGTCCATTGCGCCATCAAGAAGAGTCGAGATATAACCTTGCACAGTAAACAAAGGGGTTTTTAGTTCGTGAGAAACATTGCCAAGAAATTCTCTTCGGTACTCTTCTCGAACTTTAAGCATTTCGATTTCCAGTTTTTTGTCGGTGGCAAACTTTTTAACTTCCCTCGTTAAAGCTTCCATATCTGTAGTTATGGGCTGGCTGAAAAAGGTGCTAGATTCTAACAAAGAGATATCGTCATAGATTTTTTTCACCCTTCGGTAAATAAAACGTTCGACGCGATATTGAATGACAAGGAATGAAAAGAAATAAAATATGAAAATAAAAATAATTCCAAACAACATCAAACTCTTGAAGGGAGCTTTAAAAATCGTTTTTGCTAAAACCATACCTAAAAGAGTCGCAAAAGTACTAACGTACAAAGCTGATATTACAGCAAAATTATAGGTTTTTTTAAAACTTATTTTCATTTTTTTCGAAGTGGAAGTGTTGGACAAATTTAACACATTAATTACACTTCGAATTTATAACCAACACCTTTTATTGTTTTAAAAAAATCTTCTCCTATTTTTTCGCGAAGTTTTCTAATGTGAACATCTATAGTTCTTCCGCCTACAACAACTTCATTACCCCAAACTTTGTCCAAAATTTCGTCCCGTTTGAATACTTTTCCTGGTTTTGAAGCCAATAAATAAAACAGTTCAAATTCTTTTCTAGGCAAGGCAATTACAATATTGTCTTTTATGATTTTATATTCTTCTCGGTTGATTTCGATTCCACCCACATTCAGGGTTTCGCTATTTTTTTCTTGCTCTTTCAATCTTCGCAATAATGCTTTTACCTTACTTACCAATAATTTTGGTTTTATAGGTTTAGTAATATAATCATCAGCGCCAGCATCAAAACCTGCAACTTGGGAATAATCTTCGCTTCTGGCAGTCAAGAAAGTAATGATTACATTATTCAATTCAGGAATTTTTCTAATCATTTCACAAGCTTCCATACCGTCCATTTCTGGCATCATTACATCCATAATAATAAGGTCTGGAACTTCTTTTTTAGCTTTTAAAACCGCTTCTTTCCCGTTTGAAGCCGTGATAATTTGATATCCTTCTTGAGTAAGATTGTATCCTACTATTTCTAAAATATCCGGTTCATCATCAACTAATAAAATCTTTGTATTTCGTTTTTTCATAGTGAAACTAAACTACTTGTGAGTTTAATGAGGTAAATATAAAACAAACCCATTGAAAGTGTTAATCAAAGTATAATAAGTTAACGATTTGGTAATACACCTCAAACAAATTCATAACACAAATATAACGAAATCAACTTAATGACAATACAAATCTTTTTTAATAAAAAACCTCTAAAATTTGAAATTTAAAAAAAACGATTCCTGATAATTTATTCCATTCGCAACAACAATTTTTGTTAATTTTCTTATAAAAAATCAGCAAAAACGAAATTTTATTTATTTTGGTATACAATTTGAAATGTTTTTTTATATCTTTACTATTCCAAATCGAAATGATGGCTAAAAATTACTTTTATATTACACTTTTCTTGGTTTTTTTCTTCACTCTGAGCGTCTCTGCTCAAGAAGTTAAGCAGCAATCCAAACTTCAAGAAACTACGGTTATCGAAGGGCTGAACTTATACCCAAATCCCGTTAGCAATGGTAAAGTATATATCACTTCTAAGAATGATTTAGATAAAGAAGTCATTATTTTTGATGTATTAGGCAAAAAAGCACTTCAAACCATAATTAGTTCAAGAGAATTAAACATTTCTAATCTATCTCCAGGCGTTTATATTATTAAAATAAACGAAGGCGATGCCACTGCAACTAGAAAACTTATTGTTAAATAGTTCCCTCTTTCCTAATTGTTTATTTAATGGTTTTGTAATATTGAATTTCCCCTGAAAAGAGGATTCCTTCCTATTTTTGCATAACTAATTTAAAAAATTGTTATGAAAAAAATTTACACTGTATTAGCATTAGTTGTTATTTCAACTTTATTAAATGCACAAACTAACTTAATTACAAATGCTGGTTTTGAGGCTTGGACAACAGCGTTACCTGATGCTTGGTTCACAACAGGTTCAACAGTTGCCCAAAGCACAACCTTTAAAAAAGGTGGCACAAGTTCTCTTGGCTTGTCATCTCCAGCTACTGGTAACAAAACAATTAGCCCAACAACAGATACCCCAATAACACAAGGAAAAACTTATGTTTTTTCTGGTTGGTATTTAGATAATGATTCTACATCCAGATTTAGATTTTGGAATCAATTTAGAACTGCTACTACTGATACAGGAGGAAATAATTTACAAGCAACTGACTATTCTACAGATTCTGCGTCTTGGCAATTTTTTACAGCTGAAGGAGTTCCAAATGCTACTGCAGTTGTTGCTAGAACCGGATTGAGAATTTATCCCGAAACTTCTACAACAGGAGGTGGTGTTATCTATTTTGATGACATTATGTTTTATGATAAATCTACTTTAGGGATTGATAAAAAAGATTTTGATAACCAAATAAAAATGGCAACTGTTATTTCTAATGTTTTAACAATTGAAATGCCATCAAGAGCTACTGTAAACATCTATTCAATAGATGGAAAGTTATATAGTTCAAATAGAGTAAACAGTAATGAAGCAATTAACACTCAATCACTAAATTCAGGTACTTATATTGTAACTATTCAAAATGAATTTGCTAAAACTAGCAGAAAAATAATCAAAAATTAATTAAGTTTCAATAACGAAAGATTGAAAAACTGACACTAGAAAGTTAATTGTTAAATAATTCTGCCTGTTGGCAGAAAGGCAATTGCCACATATTTTATAAAAACTCCAACTGTAAAGTTGGAGTTTTTTATTTAATAGCGTTGTTTTTTAGCTGTTTTTCTTAAATACATTCTTATACACTTTCTTTATTTTAATTAAGGCTGATTTTTTTTCAATTTGGTCATTGTCATACCCATACCCATACCCATAATTATAAGAATAACTATATCCATAGCCTTTATTTTGACCTACATTATTCAAAATAATACCCATGTTTTTAATCGTGTTCAAGGTCTTTAAATTGGAGATAAATTTGACCAATTTTTTCTCGGTAAAATTCGCGCGAGTAACATAAAGTACTGTATCTGCCAGATGAGTAATTAGTGTAGTATCTGCAACCAATAAAGTTGGGGCTGTATCCACAATAATATAATCATAGTCATTTTTTAATTCGTTCAATAACAATTCAAATCGACCATTTGATAATAATTCAGCAGGATTTGGCGGAATACTACCAGAAAAAATGATGTCAAAATTGATATTGGTGTCGGTCAAGTCCTTTGCTTTTATATCGTTAACATTTACACTTGTGTCATACAAATAATTCGTAATACCTTTTAAATTTGGCCTATCTAAATCTAAGATTCGGTGTAATTGCGGGTTTCTTAAATCAGCTCCTATTAAAATTACTTTTTTACCTAGAGTAGTGAGTGTTATGGCTAAATTCAAAGAAATGAATGTTTTTCCCTCTCCTTTTATCGTTGAGGTAACAAAAATAATTGAACCTTGATCAGTTATCGGGTTGATGTAATTGATATTGTTACGAAGAATTCTAAAAGACTCCGACAATATGGATCGGTCTAAAAACTTAATTGTTTTGCTTTCTGCTTCAATAAAAGGGATTTCTGCAATTATTGGGACATCTGGAATAAGCAACTCTAGATCTTCTTTGCTATTTATTTTATTATCCAGAGAAAAATAGATATATATAATTGCGATAGGAACTAATAAACCCAATAGTAGTGCTGCAATAAAATATGAGTTTCTTTCTGGAGCTATCGGGTTTGTAGAAAAAATAGCATAATCTACTACCTTGACGGAGGGATTTGTAATAGCTAAATTAACGGCTGCTTCTTCTCGTTTTTGCAACAATAAAATGTACAAAGATTCTTTTATTGCTTGTTGTCTTTGGATGGAGTGCATCCCTTTCTCATTGAAAGGAACTGTACTGTATCTGTCTTCTTCTAATTTACTAACTTTATTGGCTTCATTCCTGTTAAACTCCAGTACTTTTTGGTACCCTATTAAAGAAGCTCTTAAATTATTTTTTATTTGTAAGGCCAGACTGGTACTTTCTTTAACCATCGGGTTCAATTCTCCTCCGCCAGAAAGCAAAAATTTATTTCGTTTTAAAACTTGTTCATTATAATTTGCAACTAAACCGTTAACTTCCCCGTTGTCAATTCCAATATTCGATGGCAATAGTTCAAGTCTTTTACTTGAGTTTAGGGCTTCCATCATTAGAGTTGCTAATGCTATTTGAGTAGAAGCAAACATCATTTTTGATTTCGATTCATCATTATTTCGCATTAAAACAGCAGCATCCGTCTCTATATAGCCAAGTCCTCTTTCTTTTTTAAAATTAGCTTTTGAAGTTTCAATGGAATCTAATTCGTTAAAAAGATATTTAAATCTATCATCAACAAACTCAATGGTCTTTTTGGAGACAAGCTGTCTGTCCAGAATACCATCTTGGTTAAATACTTCTATTAGTGTATTGACAACTGCGCTAATTTTTTCTTGGTTAAACCCATTTAAAGTAAGACTCAAAATATCACTTTGTTTTACCACATTACTAATAGTAATTGCGTTTGATATAGATTGAATAACACTTTTTTTTGTTTTTAAAATAATTTGATATTCATTTCCATTAGCCCTATTTAGAAATTCTTTATTTTTTAGTATTAATTTACACGGAATAACAGTACTGAAATTGGTATGTCCAAATTTGTATTCTGTATCATTTCCTTTAATCTTGTATCCATTTTTTGTCAATACAATTTGAAAAGAGGTCTGTTTTGTAGTTAAAGAGTCCTTTTCTTTTGCCCAAATGACCGTAAAGGGCGCATTTTTCCATAATTCGATAGACTTTATTCTTCCCACACCGTAGATTTCTGTGGTCAGGTTCAAACGATCAACCACCGCATCTATGATTCGGAAAGATTTCATTATTACGATCTCGTTTTCTTTGCTAATCTCATTATTACCAAAAATGGAAATGTTATCAGTAGCCATTTTAAAGGACGTATTAGAATTATCTAGTATTTTAATTTTGGCACTAGTTTGATATACATCATTGGCATATCTCAAATAAAAAAAACAGATAACTAATGCTACTATTACAGACAATACTATCCATTTCCAAAACGAAATGTACTTTAATATTTCTTGCTCTAAATTGAAATTATTTTTTTTGCTTTCCAAGGGTATAAATTAATTATCTTGTTAATAATATGATAGTTGTAATGGCAATTGAAGCTACAGCCAATAAATTAGTCAAGGTAGGCACATAGCCTGAGGAAGTTACTTTTGGCCCATTTGGATTTACATATATAACATCATTTGGCCTGATATAATAATTTGGAGAGTCAAACCACTTTTTAGATGTTAAATCAATAGTTGTATAGGTTCTTTTATTGTTTTCTTCTCTAATTATTAGTACGTCTTGTCTTTTTCCATTGATAGTTAAATCACCCGCATAGCCTAATGCTTGTAGGAGGCTTATGCTTTGTTCATTAAAAGCATAGGTGCCGGGGGCCTTTACTTCACCTAGAACTGTAAACTTTGCATTAGTCAATCTTACCGCAACTGTCGGATTTGATAGCTGATTTCCATCAATCAATTTTTGAACTATAAGATTCTCAAGCTCAAGCAAGGTTAGGCCTTTAACATTAATTTTTCCTAAAATTGGAAGATTAATGGAGCCTTCAATTGTTACTAAATAACCATTAAAGGTCGATGAACCAAGCTGGTTTGTGTTGTAAAATGAAGCTAATTCTGGAGAACTTGAAGATACAACTACACTCAAAATGTCATTTGTTTGAATTTTTCCTTCAGAAAAAAAAGTTTTATCTTGCTCATTTAAATTGACGTCACTAAAGTATAAGACATCTTTTTTTGAAGCGCAGGAACTAATAATTAAAATTCCTAAAATAAGTATCAGGATATTTTTGTGCGGTTTAATCATATAAATTAAATTGGTTATAGGTTTTACTTGGATTTTAATTAAAATTTAATGATTGAAGGTTATAATAAAAAAAATGTCTCTGTTTTATTTTTTTAAATATAAAAATTCAATTATTTCTATATATCGATTTTATAATCTCAAATA
>CALPPA020000085.1 GCA_943325355.2 Klebsiella pneumoniae
CCGATAATCCTAATGAGTTGAATGACATAAATGGTGTTTGATGAAGTAAACACTATTTATTTTGAGTGCTTCTTTAATTTGGCTCAAAGGTACAGCAAATTATTTCGTTCTGCTTTTGATTGCTTGATTTTGATTTATAAATAGAGATTATTCAAGCACTTTTTCATAAGCTCTTCTTGGACTTCCTCTGAAATGCACTATTCCACAGAAAGAAAAACCACATTTATCAAAAATTTTCATCATTGCTATGTTATCGTGGTTGGTGTCTACTTTTATACTATGAATATTGATTTTTCGGGCTAAATCTTCGATAAAATCTAAAATAGTTTTGGACAATCCTTTTCCTATATGTTTTTCAGAAATGGCTATTCGATGAACAACAACAAAATCAGCATTCGTCAACCACTTTCCTTCAATGTTTAAATATTCAGGTTCGTAATTGATTACAATTGCACAATAACCAATAATGATTTTTGCCTCGGTAAGAATGTATCCATAATTATTTTGAATATCATTTTTTACAACTTCTAGGTTAGGATATCCATCTTGCCATTGATTACTACCTTCATTTTTTCTCCTTTTTATTGCCTGTTGTAAAATAACCCATATTTCAGAAATATCAGTGATTTCTGCTTTTCTAAAGTTATAATTCATTTTTTAATTTTAGTTTTTGGATGTATAGAAAATGAAATAAGTTAGGTTCTAAATTATTCTAATTTATCTCCGCAAAAGTATCCCCCTTATTTATATCACCAGATTTAAAACCACGATTAAACCAATACATTCTTTGCTCAGATGTTCCGTGAGTAAAGGAATCAGGGACTACTTGCCCTTGCATTTTTTTCTGGATAGCGTCGTCACCAACAGCATTTGCAGCACTTAAAGCTTCTTCGATATCTCCTGGTTCTAACATTGCGTTTTGATTTTCGTTGTAATGTGTCCAAAGTCCCGCATAGAAATCGGCTTGTAATTCAAGAGCTACGGATAATTTATTGCCTTCAGCTTCGCTTTTGCCTTCTTGTAATTGGCGCATTTTTGAAGAAGTTCCTAATATAGTTTGAATATGATGCCCGAATTCGTGTGCCAAAACATAGGCAACTGCAAAATCGCCACCTTCAGCACCAAATTTAGTTCTCAATTCCTCAAAGAAACTCATATCCATATATATAACTTTATCTCCCGGACAATAAAAAGGCCCTGATGCAGAACTCGCACCACCACAAGCAGTTTGGACTTGACCGCTAAATAAAACTAGTTTAGGAGCTTCGAAAGTGAGGTTGTTTTCTTCAAATAGTTGCGTCCAAATGTCTTCATTGTCTGCCAAAAGGGTTTTTACAAATTCACCTTCTTTTATTTCTTCAGGGGTTAAAGCTCTTTCCTCAGTTGGTGTTGCTTGTCCTTGGGTTTGCTGCAGAATATTGCCAATCATCTGACCATTTTCTCCACCAAAAGCATTTAATAATAGTATTACAATTCCCAATATTCCACCACCAAGAACTGCTTTTCCTCCGCCAGACATTCCTCTGCGGTCTTCCATATTATCACTTTGCCGTCTTCCTATCCATTTCATATCTTTACTATTTTAGTTAAAAAATAATTTTCAGATTAATTTTCATTTATTCTTATTTCCTCAATTTCACCCGGTTCATCAATACCCACTATAGTTTTGTAAATTACATAATTCATAGAATACATAAATGGCAACGTGAAAAATATCCCAATACACAAGCCAAAAATTCCAATTATACCAGCAATTACACCAACAATTAGTAATCCTAAAAGCACTAAAGGTTGTTTTGATACTATGATAATACTTGATTTAATAGCTTCGGTTACGTTTAAATCTCCAAAAACAATTAAAGGAATTGTCAAAAAGGTTATAAAGGATATTAACGTAGTAATTAGGGTACCAATAAAGCTAAATCCAGCTGATTCGAGAAGCATTGCCAGTCCAGTACCTAATCCTCCAATTATAAATACAGAAATAAAAATATTGAAAAAGTACGGAAATTTGTAATACGAAAACATAGTTGATATATGAAATTCTTCTCCTTTTTCACCGCAATCAGCCATTTTTAGGAATCCTGCCATAAATGGATTTATAATTGCTGAAAAAAATAGTAGACCTGCATTAAGAGGTATCGCTATTTCTGGTGGCATCACTTTTAAGCTTGACATTTGTTTCATTTTATTGCCAAATTCTTCGAGGTTTTCTGCGCCAATATAGGAAATTAAACCAGCCATCGTTACTATCGAAAGTACTATCGAAAAAACTAAAAGCATCAAACCGGCATACAACACTATTTTTTTATAATTTTCGAAAGCGTGTTCAAAAACAGTCCCAAAATCTAGTTGGTATCCATTACTTCTTATTACTTCGATTCTTGCTTTAGTTGACTTCATATTGTTTTTGGTTTAATTAGTTAAATGATTTATATTTTAAAATAGACTTCTTCAAAAGGCACTCGGAACCGTTCTCCATAAATTCCGTTTTCTTCTCGTAGACCACAAGCAATTATCATATTTATTTCGGTTGATGTGGGTAAATTTAATGCTTTCTTTACCATTTTTGAATCAAAACCTTCCATAGGACAGGTGTCATAATTTATGGCTGCCATACTTATCATAAAGTTTTGAGCAGCTAGCCCTGCACTTTTATGTGCAACAATCCGCATATCACTTTGTCTTACTTCTCTGTAAATAGGTCTGAATAGTCCAATTATTTTGAATGCAAAAAACTTTATCATTCCTAGAATTCCAAGAAAATCAGCATAAATACTTGGAATAATTTTTTGATAATAATTCAATGCGAATTTTTCTCTTTTTGAATAATCTGCTACTGGTTTATCACCATATTGCGATTTTAAAAAAGCGATATTCGATTGTTTTCTTTTCTTCCATAAATCCTTTCTAGCAACAACTACCACCATTTGTTGTGCAGTTTTTGCCGCACCTTGATCAAAACTGGCGACTGTAAGTTGTTTGAGGATTTCTGGCGAAACCACTTGGTAAAATTCCCAAAGTTGCATATTGCTACTTGTCGCTGCTAAAGTTGCCAATTGTATGCATTCTCTAACTTTCTCGTCATTGATGGATTCTTTTTTGAAAACACGAACAGAACGGCGAAATTTTATGGCTTCACTCACTGTTTTTTCATTGGTTACAACCATTTTAGCATTTTTTTAATTATTGGTAATTTGTCTTTATAAGGAGCATAACGCATCGGTAAATCTAACCAATTGGCTTTTTTAACAATGCTTTTTTTATGGGAAAATGTATCGAAACTCATACTTCCGTGGTAGGCACCAATTCCGCTATGACCAACACCTCCAAAAGGCAATCTTTTATTGGCAAATTGAATCATAGTATCATTGATGCAACCGCCACCAAAGGAATATTTTTTGATGATTTTTTTAGAAAAAGACTTGTTTTCAGTAAATACATATAATGCTAATGGTTTTTCATATTTGGAAATGATGGCTTCAATTTCAATTTCTTTTTCGTAAACAAGAATTGGTAATATGGGGCCAAAAATCTCATCTTTCATAACGTCACTTTCTACTGAATTTTCTTCAATGAGAGTAGGAGCAATGTAGCAATTTTTCTTATCGGTTTGGCCACCAAAAACTACCTTTTTGGAATCAATCATATTAACTAATCGTTGCCAATTTTTTAAATTTACAATTCTGGCAAAATCAGCCGAATCACTAGGATTTTCTCCATAAGCTTTTGTAATTTCTTCTTTTAGATAATCGACAAAATGACTTTTCATATTCTTTTGAATCAAGATGTAATCAGGCGCAATACAAGTTTGCCCTGCATTAACAAATTTTCCCCAAACGATTCTTTTTGCAGCGAGTTTTAAATTAGCGGTTTCGTCAATAATACAAGGATTTTTTCCGCCAAGTTCCAATGTTATAGGTGTTAGATTTTCGGCTGCAGCTTTTGCTACTATTTTTCCAACAGCGACACTTCCGGTGAAGAAAATATAATCCCAACGTTTTGCAAGTAATTGTTGTGAAACTTCAACTCCGCCTTCAACAACTTCTACGTGATTTTTATTGAATATTTTACCGATTATTTTGGTAATAATTTCGGAAGTTTTTGGCGTGAGTTCTGATGGTTTAACGACCACTTGATTTCCTGATGCAACAGCAGAAATGAGTGGACAAAGTGCTAATTGAAACGGGTAATTCCAAGGAGCAATTATCAAAACTTTACCGTAGGGTTCTTTATAAATATAATCGGTGGAAGGGAAATTGAGGATGGATGGAAATACTCTTTTAGGTTTAGCCCATCTCTTCAAGTTTTTTATGGTATCCTTTAATTCTACAATAACATAGCTAGTTTCAGTAATCACGGCTTCAAAAGCAGGTTTTTTGAAGTCGTCATACAAAGCTTGAATAATTTCGTTTTCGTGAACTATAACAGCATTCAGTAACTTAATCAAGATTTCTTTTCTGAAATTAATGTTGGTTATATATTCCATAATTTAAAACTATAATTAAGTTCTAAAGGTACATTTTTTTCATTTAAATGGCATTCCAAATTACATCATTAGGAACTGGAGCCACAATTAGTAAATTTTCTTTGGAAACAGGATGAATAAAAACCAATTTTCGAGCATGCAGATGAATTCCACCATCAGGATTTGAGCGGTCGAAACCATATTTTAAATCTCCTTTTATAGGTGAACCAATAGCCGAAAGCTGTGCTCTAATTTGGTGATGCCTTCCCGTATGAAGATTGATTTCCAAAGCAAAATAGTTGTTTAGTTCTTTGATGATTTTGTAATCTAAACTGGCTATTTTACTGTCGGGAACTTCTTTTAAATGTGCTTTTGAAGTATTGTTTTTCTCGTTTCTTTTCAAGAAATGAACGAGTTTATCTTCCGGATTTTGAGGTTTGTTTTTTACAATTGCCCAATAGGTTTTTTGGGTTTCTCGATTGCTAAACAATTCATTCATTCGAGTCAAAGCCTTGCTGGTTCTGGCAAAAACAACGATTCCAGTAGTTGGGCGATCCAATCTATGAACAACTCCCAGAAAAACTTCACCGGGTTTATTGTATTTATCTTTTATGTATTCTTTGACTACATCCGATAGTGGTTTATCTCCTGTTTTGTCTCCTTGAACAATGTCGCCAACACGCTTGTTAACTACAATTATATGATTGTCTTCGTGAAGAATTTGGAGGTTATTTTTATCGGATAGTATTTTCATTAATTAGAATGCTTCTTTATTTTGTTACAAAAATGGAAGTTTTGAAATTGCTTTGGGTCAAGGTCATTTTGTCCAAATATTTTTGTTCAATTTCAGATTTTTTCTTTGTTGGAATCACAAAAAATAGTTGCTTGTTTAAAGTTTGAACCGAATCTAATTGCATTTTGGTTTTTACAACTTGCGCCTTACCATTGCTGTAAAATTGGCCTGAATAATTTTTTGATTTCCAATAGTAAATTGGTATTTCTTTGTTCTCAGTAGTAACTTTCAAATTTTCTAAAAGATATTTATCGGAATTCAAATTGCCGTCTATTTTTCCTGTAGCAATCAGTCCAAAATAAGCAATAAACGCTACTATCGGAAAAAACAACGCCACTTTTATTAGCAATTTTTTTCGAGCAAACTCTTCCCAGAAATAGACCACTAAAAACATAATAGGCATTGCTGAGGGAAGTAAATAGGTATGTAGAATATTACTAGAAATCGTAAAAAAAACTGGCGTCCAAAAAGCCCATACTATTAAGAACGAAACCCAGCTATTTTTGAAAATGGTTAATCTGTTTTTCCATAGTTTACACAAAACCACTTGAATCCAAGGAAGCAGAAATGCAAACATAAGTAGCCAAATCATTCCTTTGGGTTGCGAATGACCACTGCCATATAAATCGCCTTTCCATCCCGGTTCTAGAAAGCGTTTGTAATGTTCGCCAACGATAAAATAATCAAGAAAACCAGGCGATTGTTGTTCGCAAAAATAATACCAAGGAAGGGCAATTATTGCGGTAATAAAAAGTCCTATTAGAATTGAAAATTTAGAACAGACAGCTTTAAATCGTTGCAAATCTAGGCAACACCATATAAACAGGGGAGGAAATGTAAGCTCTGTAATTAGTGGACCTTTGGCAAGAAATCCAAAACCTAAGGCAATAAAAAACACGTAATTCCAATAGGTTTTTGTTTCGCATTGCATTGTTTTCCAAAAGGAAATCATCATTATAGTGATGCAAAATTCCAGCGAAGTGTCGGTGGAGACAACTCCTGTATGTATCAGGAATTCAGGCATTGTAAGTAAAATAAAACCGGGTAAATAAAAAGAATACCCCTCTTTTTTGACCATTTTCCCGGCAATGATACTGAGGATGACACTCAATAAAAAAGAAGGAAATCGGGAGGCAAATTCATTTACACCAAACACTTCAAAACTTGCGGCAGAAAGCCAACTTGATAAAGGTGGTTTTGCCCAAAACGGAATGCCATAATCTATTTGCAAAACAACCCATTGATTTGTTTCTTGCATAATTCGGGCAATTTCAGCATAACGTGATTCTGTTTTGTCTAAAAGCGGAATAGTTACAGTTAGTAATAGTCTAAATAAGGCTATGAAAATTACTGAAACAAATAGAATAGTGGAGTTGTTATTTTGCTTTTCTGAAATCATTTATTTTAAATTTGGATTAGATGAATGCTGTTCCATTTTTTTGTATTCACCTCTAATTTTGTACAAATCAAACCAAAGTTTAAATCCGTAGCTCAGTTTTACTTTAGAATCGCCTTTTTCGACCCATAATTTCAAAGGGATTTCTAGCATTTTTTTGATGGCTATTTCTCGTCCGTAAAGCAGAATCATTCGGTAAAATAGTTCCACATCAAACAACCATCTGGAGATGAATTCCTTTTCAAATATTTTTTCCGATATTTCTCTTGTAAACAGTTTACTGCCGCATTGGGTGTCATAA
>CALPPA020000086.1 GCA_943325355.2 Klebsiella pneumoniae
ATGGGTAATGAACCTTCGTTTCACATCCCGTATTTGTACAACTATTTTGGAGCTCCTTGGAAAACTCAGAAACGTACCCGTTTTCTTTTAGATACATGGTTCAAAGATAATGTATTTGGAATTCCAGGTGATGAAGATGGTGGTGGCATGACTGCATTTGTGGTATTTACCGCTATGGGTTTGTATCCTGTAACTCCCGGTGAGCCCTACTATAATATAACAAGTCCTTTATTTGAGAGAACAACAATTAATCTTAAAAATGGAAAAACTTTCGCAATTCTTGCTAAAGGAGCCAGTAAAACCAAAAAATACATCCAAAAGGCTTTTATAAATAATACTGAAATTGATGCTCCATTTATAACTCACGCACAAATAATGGCTGGTGGTGAATTAAGGCTTGAATTGTCGGAACTTCCAAACAAAGAATGGGGAAAAAATGCTAAAATTCCAAATTAGAAATTGGAGTATAAAAAACATAAAAACAGTTAATTAGATTAAATCCATGAATTCAAAAAATCATTTCTATTTATTAGTTACAGTCCTTATTTTTTCATTGATAAGTTGTAATAAGGCATTTATACCTACAAGTGAAATACCAAAAAAGAAACCAAATATCTTGTTTATCATGACAGACGATCACGCATTGGCCGCCATTAGTGCTTACCAAGGTTTTTTGGCCAAAGTGGCTCCAACGCCAAATATAGATCGAATCGCTAGGGAAGGGGTACGTTTTAATAATATGCTTTGTACCAACTCCATTTGTGGTCCCTCAAGAGCTTCTATTATTACGGGAAAATACAGTCATGTAAATGGTTTTTTTAAGAATGAAGGTGGGGGGGATTTTGATAGTTCACAACAAACTTTTCCTAAGCTACTTCAAAGTGCGGGCTATGAAACAGCCGTAATTGGTAAATGGCATTTAGGAACCGCTCCTACAGGTTTTGACTATTATAAGGTATTATTTAATAAAGAAGGCCAGGGTACTTATTATGACCCCGTTTTTGAAACAACAGGAAATAAAATTATTGCAGAAAAAGGAAAATTTTCTACTACGGTAATAAAAGAAGATGCTATTAATTGGTTAAAAAACAGAGAAAAAAAGGATAGTCCATTTATGCTGATGTTTCAGTTTAAAGCGCCGCACCGTCCTTGGGAGCCCGGACCAGGTTATGAAAATTATCTAGAGGATGTTACCATTCCGTATCCAACCACTTTTAATGATGATTATAAAGGAAGAGATGCCGCAAAAGATGCCTGGATGCGAATTGACGGGCACATGAACAGAAAGGATTTGAAAATTAAATCTCCTGAAGGACTATCTGAAAAAGAACTGAATGCGTGGAATAGTTTTGGCAATAATGACGGCGAATTTTGGACACCAGATGCTACTATGACAGAAACTCAAAGAAAAGAGTGGAAATACCAGCACTACATAAAGGATTATTTACGGGTTGTAAAAGGAGTGGATGACGCTGTTGGAGAGATGCTAAAGTATTTAGATGAAAGTGGCTTAGCCGAAAACACTATAGTGGTGTACACTTCGGACCAAGGTTTTTATTTAGGAGAACACGGTTGGTTTGATAAAAGGTTTATGTATGAAGAATCCTTGCACATGCCGCTTTTAATGCGTTATCCCAAGCATATTAGTCCGGGTACGGTGAGTAATGATTTGCTTTTAAATATAGATTTTGCTCCCACTTTGTTAAGTTTAGCAGGTATTGAAACGCCTAAAGACATACAAGGGAAGAGTTTTGTTCCAATTATAGAAAACAAAAAGGCTAAACCTCTTAGAGACGCTGTTTATTATCACTATTACGAATATCCCTATTGGCATCACGTACAACCCCATTACGGGATAAGAACGGAACGCTATAAGTTAATACATTATTACTATGACAAGGACAACTGGGAGTTGTTCGATTTAAAAAAAGACCCTTTTGAAGTAAATAATGTGTACAACAATGCAGCAAACAAAGCATTAATTTCAAAACTCAAAACGAGATTGGAAGAGTTGAAAAAAGAATACAAAATGGATTTATCAGATGAAGAGCTTAAAAAAATGACCGAGGTTAGTATCGATAGAAGGTATAGAGTAGAACCGGCAAATTAATTTTTTTGAAAATGAATCACTTTATGGAGTGCTCTTCGTGGGTTGAAATAGTAAAGAGCCACATTAGATGATGCAGCGGTTTTAAAAAGTGTATTCATAGATCTTCACTATTTTAAAGGGCATCTTCCCTAAACAGTATAAAAAAAACAGTTGAAGTAGGAGCAGCATACTGTTATTTCCAAATTTTATCCGAACAACCGAAAAAAAACATCTTACTTTAATTGAATATTTTGTTTAAAAAAGGGCTCAGTATAAAATATGTAATAAAAACAAAAAAAATTACAAAATCATTAAAAAATACTCTTAAATAAGGTGTTATATTAGCAATATGATAATTATAAATTAATGATAAACAGTCTCTTTTTTTATTGATTTATTTTTTTCTATTAAAATATTTCATATTAATTAATTATTAATGAATAATTAATGTCCATAAGTTTTATTTGTCTCAAAATTAAATATAATTAATAAAAAATCGATTATGAAAAAAATTACATTTTATACACTATGCCTCACTTTATTTTTAGCAGGCAATTTGTATTCTCAGCAGACAGTTTGGGTTGCTGCACCCGGTGACAGAACAAAAAATGGTTTAAGTGAGGCAACTGCTTATGACAACTTCACTACTGCTCTATTTGATATAAATTCAGCAGGTGATGTTTTAAGGGTTGTGGGAACTGTTGCTGCTTCAGGTCAAAATTTAGTTACTGCAAATGCAACATCAAGCAATAAAACTTTTGCCTACACTATTGAAGGTGATGCAGGAGGCTCAACTTTAACAGGTACTGCTGGTGGTACTAGAATGTTTACCATCAACGGTCCTTCTGTTGGTCACGACGTAACTTTTAAAAACATTAAATTTACTGGGGCGACTAATCAAACATTAAATGGCGGTGGTGTGTTATTCTGTAATCAGCCTGTTATTATTAAATTTGAAAATTGTATCTTTGATGGAAATTCCTTGGCATCATCCACCACATTAGGGGGTGGTGCTCTTTACTTTGCTGGTCTTCCTACTGTAACTATTACGGATTGCACTTTTAAAAACAATAGTTCCCCAAATATAGGAGGTGCTATTGTCGGAAGTCCTGCAAAGCTTACAATAAGTAAAACTACTTTTTATCAAAATAGTACAACAGGTACGGCCGGAACTGTGGGTGGTGCTGCTTTGTATGTTAATGGTGCTACTAGTATAAATAGTTTGACAAATTGTACATTTTATAAAAATACGACAGCGCAAACTGCAATTAACCAAGATTATGGAACAATAAGAACAGAGAATGGGAATACTACCGTAACAAATTGCTTATTTTATGATAATAAAGTAACTGTGGGTAATCCAATTACTAGTAGTTCCCCAGCAGACTGGGGTTGTTCGGCGAATGGAACACAAACTTTCACTTACTCTATAGGGCAGTGGATAAGTAGTAATATAGATGTAAGATCAAATTTTATATCATTTGTCAAAGGCAATCTTAATCCACTCGAAGTAGCTGCTAATCTTACCTCGTCTAACTTAACTTGGGAAGATGCTAGTAATAAAGTTAAATATACGGATCCAACTACTGGAGATACTACTCCTATATCTTTTGGTAATGATGGTAATGATGCTGGTGCTTGGAATTCTCCAAATACTTGGAAAGGAACAACAAGCAGCGATTGGACAGATGCAACAAACTGGTCTATTAAAGGGGTGCCTGGTGCAACAAGAGATGCCCTTATAGCAACAGGAACCAATCAACCTATAATTGCTTCTAATGCAAGTGTAGCATCTTTAACATTGAATGCTTCAACATCATTAACCGTGAATTCAGGTTTTAACTTGACCGTTACAGGAGCTGTTATCAATAATGGTACAATGACAATAGAGAACAATGCCAACTTGATTCAAGTAAATGATGTTGCAAATACAGGGAATATTACCGTAAAAAGAAACAGCAATTCTTTAAAACGTTTGGATTACACCATTTGGTCTTCGCCAGTAACTAATGCAAGTCTATTTTTGAAAACTTTTTCACCATTAACATTGGATGCTCGTTTTTACAACTATAACGAGGGGACTAACTTGTATAATGCAGTTACTACACCAACTCTTCCCGCTGCAACAGCATTTACAAAAGGAGGGGGTTATTTAATTCGTATGCCAGATGAAAATCCTTTAATTCCAGGATTTTTATCAGATTATTATTTAGGAAATGCACCTTTAACCTATAATGGGGAATTCATTGGTGTGCCTAACAATGGTACTATTACAAAAGCGATGGCTTTTACTGTTGACGGTTACAATATGGTAGGAAATCCCTATCCATCAACCATTGATGCGCTAGCCTTTATTGCTGCCAACACGGCAAACATAGAAAGTACCTTGTATTTCTGGAGAAAAACTAATGGTGCTTTAGGTACAGCTTATGCCACTTATAATTCTGTTGGGCCGGTAGCAACAGGCTCTGGAATAGCTGAAGCTGGTAGCGAAGCTCCAAATGGAACAATCCAAGTAGGCCAAGGGTTCTTCGTGAAAGCTACAAGTGCCACTAACTTGACTTTTACCAATGCGATGCGTTTAGGGACTGTAAGTACAAAGTTCTTTAAAACCAAACAAGTTGCGAAAGATCGTGTATGGTTGAACTTGACCAATATAGCAGGAGTTTTCAGTCAAGCCTTGGTAGGTTATTTAGCAGATGCAATTCGAGGAGTTGATAATTATGATGCAAAGTACATCAACGATAGTCCAATAGCTTTAACATCAAGCATTAATGGCGAAGAATACACTATTCAAGGTCGTTCAACATTTGATGCTAGCGATGTGGTAGCTTTAAACTTCAAAACCGATGTAGCAGGGGATTACACCATTGCTTTAGATCATTTTGATGGCGTGTTTGCCGCGGGACAAGATGTTTATTTAGTAGACAGCAAAACAGGTGCCGAAACAGATTTAAAAACGGGTTCTTATACTTTCAATGCAACAGCCGGAATAGACAACGCCAGATTCTCCTTGAAATACCAAAAAACACTGAAAGTAGATGCACCAGCATTCAACGAAAACAGTGTTAGCGTATATAAAAACAATGGAACTATATATGTTAATTCAGGGAAAATCGCTATCAGTAGCATTCAAGTGTACGATGTGCAAGGAAGACTTATTGCAGATCGTAAAAACGTGAAATCAAGTACCGCTACATTAGAAAATCTGAAAGCGAACAACCAAATAGTATTGGTAAAAATTTCAGGTGAAGACAATAGCGTAGTTACTAAAAAAGTAGTGAATTAAGAACCTTAAAAAATCAAAAAATGAAAACTAATTTATTAAAATATTATATAGCTGCTTTCTACTTGTGTTCTACTTTTGTAACATTTGCACAACCAGGAACTGAGGATAATGGTACTGGTTTAGAAAGTGGAGATCCTCAAGCACCTATTGATGGTTATGTTTGGGTTTTGGCTGCATTAGGCCTGGTCTACGTTTTCTTGAGGGTAAGAACTTTTGCCCAGCAAGGAAACAACCCGCAAGATTAAATAAAAATCTTGATAGTTTTGTTGAATAAAACCCTGTTCCCTAATAAGGCAGGGTTTTTTTGTATTTCTTTAAAAATAAAAACAGTTTAATCCTCTTGTAAAAGAACGTCTATTATGAATACAATGAACACCTGAAAGATGCCACGAAACATAACAGCTAAAACTAAATTTGACAGCTTAACTTTTTCCAATGATGGTCTCGTTTTAAAGTATAAAAATAATGAGGAAATAGAAATTCCTTTTGATAATCTGGATAAGATTTATATCAAAAGGCACAACCTAAATCCTTTTTGTTTCAATTCACTACTTTTTTAGTAACCAAGCTGTTCTCTCCGGATGTTATTTTAACAATCAAGACTTGATGTGTCGATTTCAAATTAGAGATAACCGCCGTAGTTACTTTCAGGTTCTTTTGTTCTGCGATTAGTCTTCCTTGAATATCATACACTTTGATGTTACTGATGGGTACATTACCCGAATTTACAAATAGTCTTCCATTGTTTTTATAAACTCTTACACTGTTTTCGTTGAATTCCGGTGCATCCACTTTCAATATTTTTTGGTATTTCAAAGAGAATCTGGCGTTATCTACTCCCGCTACTGCCGTAAAAGTATAGGCTCCTGCTTTCAAATCTGTTTCGGCACCTGTTTTGCTGTCTAGCAGATATATATCTTGTCCAGTCGCAAACACGCCATCAAAATGGTCTAGAGCTATGGTGTAATCACCCGCTGCGACTGTTTTGAAGTTTAAGGCAACCACATCAGATACATCGAATACAGGACGACCTTGAATAGTGTATTCTTCTTCATTGATGCTTGATGTCAAAGCAACAGGGCTATCATTGAAGTATTTAGCATCATACATATCAACACCTGAAGTAGCATCGGCAGTGTAACCTATCAAGGCTTGGCTGAAAGCCTCTGGAATATCGACTGTACCAATTTTTGAAGCAGGTCTGCTCAAGTTCAACCATACACGGTCTTTTTTCACTTGTTTGGTTTTGAAAATTTGATTGTCATTATTAGACACACGCATCGTATTGGTAAAGTTCACGCTAGAGGCTCTTTTGGCTTTCACGAAGAACCCTTGACCTACTTGAATTGTTCCATTTGGCAAAGCACTACTTGGTGTGGCAGTTGTTTCTCCTAACGGGTTATATATTGCATAAGCGGAACCAGCAGCACCATTTTTTTTCCTCCAGAAATACAAACTGCTTTCGATATTTAATGTGTTTGCTGCAATAAATGCTTGTGCATCAATAGTCGATGGATAAGGATTTCCTACTAAATTGTAACCGTTACTAGCACCA
>CALPPA020000087.1 GCA_943325355.2 Klebsiella pneumoniae
CAATGTTTTTCCGACTTATGATTTCTATGTGGAACAATTTGAAACTTTTATTGCCAAAATCACTAACGGAGGAATTTTGGTATATAACGAAGAAGATCCAGAAGTAAAAAAAGTTGCCGAAGCCGCCAAAAATCCTATCCGAAAAATTCCTTATACAACACCAAAATACCAAGTGAAAGACGGAGTTACACTTTTAGAAACTCCAGAAGGAGCGATGCCGATCGAGGTTTTTGGAGCTCACAACTTGAACAATTTGGCTGGAGCCAAATGGATTTGTCAAAATATGGGTGTCGACGAAGCTGATTTTTATGAAGCCATTGCCAGTTTCAAAGGAGCATCTAAACGTTTGGAGAAAATTGCTGAAAGCAAAACCAAAGTCGCTTACAAAGATTTTGCCCATTCGCCTAGTAAAGTGGCTGCGACTACAAAAGCGGTGAAAGAACAATATCCTAACCGAACTCTAGTGGCTTGTCTAGAATTACATACTTACAGCAGTTTGAATGCAGAATTCCTCAAAGAATACGAAGGTGCTTTGGAATATGCTGATGTTGCGGTGGTTTTTTATTCGCCAGATGCAGTAAAAATTAAGCAGCTGGAAGAAGTGACATATGAGCAAATTGCCAAAGCTTTCAATAGAGAAGATTTGATTATTTATACTAATCCAAAGGATTTTAAAGACTATCTTTTTAATCTCAATTTCGAAAATTCAGCTTTGTTGTTGATGAGTTCTGGAAATTATGGAGGATTGAATTTTGATGAGGTAAAAGGCTTGATAGAATAAAATATAAATGGAACAAAATAATTTCCCGATAACAAACTGGTCCGAAGACGACAAACCACGCGAAAAACTGATGCTGAAAGGCAAAAGTGCTTTGAGCGATGCCGAATTGATTGCCATTCTGATTGGTTCTGGAAGCAGAAACGAATCAGCTGTGGGATTGAGCAAAAGGATTTTGGCAAGTGTAGACAATAATCTGAATGCTTTGGGAAAATTGACCCTTCAGCAATTGATGAATTTCAAAGGAATAGGCGAAGCCAAAGCCATTTCGATTATCGCTGCAATGGAATTGGGAAGACGGAGAAGGGCAGAGGAGGCAGTTGAAATGAAGAAAATTACGTCCAGCAAAATGATTTTCGAGTTGATGCAACCCATCATTGGCGAACTGCCCCACGAAGAATTTTGGGTTTTGTATTTGAACAATTCGAACAAAGTGCTTTCTAAATCGCAATTGGGCAAAGGAGGAATTACGGGAACTTTGGTTGATGTAAGATTGGTTTTTAAAGTTGCTCTCGAATTGGGCGCGACTGGGTTGATTCTTTGTCACAATCATCCTTCGGGAACTTTGATTCCCAGTGATGCGGATAAACAAATTACAAAAAAACTAAAAGCGGCGGGTCAAAACCTGGACATTAATGTGATGGATCATATTATTATTACAGAAAATGGATTTTATAGTTTTAATGACGATGGAATTTTTTAAATGAAAACAAAACAAACAAATATTACCGACATCTTTTTTGATTTAGATCACACGCTTTGGGATTTCGAAAAGAACTCTGCTTTGGCATTTGAAACTATTTTTGAAATGCAAAACTTAGCCATAAATATGCCCGATTTCCTCCATTTTTATGTGCCTATAAACAGGGAATATTGGGAAAGGTATCGAAAAGACCAGATTACTCAAAAAGAACTGCGTTATGGCAGGTTGAAAGATACTTTTGACTTGATACATTATACTGTTTCAGATGATTTAGTCGAATTATTATCAGCAGAATACATTCATTATTTGCCAAAATTCAACCATTTGTTCGAGGGCACCATTGAAATATTGGATTATTTGAAACCCAAATATAATTTGCATATTATTACGAATGGATTTGCAGAAATTCAAGGAAACAAATTAGATAATTCGTATATTTCGCATTATTTTAAAACTATTACTAATTCAGAAATGGCTGGGGTTAAAAAACCCAATCAAAAGATTTTTGAATATGCATTGAATTTGGCCGAGGCCAAAAAAGAAAATAGTATAATGATTGGCGATTGTATTGAGGCTGATGTTCAAGGAGCTTTAGATGCGGGTTTGGATGCTGTTTTCTTTAATGAAAATAAAGTCCCAGTCGCTAATAATATTAAACAAGTAAACCATTTATTAGAACTTAAAAAAATATTATAATTATGAAAAGGAATATAATGATACTGTTGTTTTTGGTTGCGAGTTACAGTTTTTCGCAATCAGTAAATGATTATAAAGGGGTAATCATTCCATTGAAATATGACTTTGTTAAAACCGAAAATCAATATCGACTCCAGACTATAACTAAAATGAATTTACAAAAAGCAGGATTTCAAGCATTTTATGCCACCGAAGCAATTCCTGCAGAAATTACCGATAGATGTAGTCTTTTGTATATTGACGTTAAAAAAGACAATGGATTTTTGATTTCGAAACTTTATATAGTTTTTAAAGACTGTTATGGCACTATTGTTTATCAATCTACCATCGGGAAAAGTAGAGAAAAAGAGTATGAAGCTGCGTATGTTGAAGCATTAAATAATGCTTTTATATCAGTTTATGCCCTACAGTATAAATACAGCGGAAACACTAATTTTAGTCCAAAAACAGGAGTTACTGCTCAAACAATGTCTGTAGCAGCAGTTCCTGTTTCTACAACTCCAGCTGCGGTTGTCCCAGTAGTATCGGTTCCAATAGTGGCAGCAGTTGCCACAGTTCCAGTTGTTGTAGCGCCAGCCTCAAAAAACGAACCTATAACAGCAGAAAGCACTAATTCAAATATGCTCTACGCACAGCCAACTCCTTATGGATATCAGTTAATCGACAGCGAACCAAAAGTGGTTATGAAAGTATATAAAACTTCAAATCCAGGCAGTTATATGGCCAAAAAAGGAGATGTCCAAGGCGCTTTAGTTTCTAAAGAGGGTCAGTGGTTTTTTGAATATTATCAAAACGATAAGTTAATTTCCGAAAAAATTGAGGTTAAGTTTTAGTAATCAGTTGATAACTGAACACTGAGAATGAAGACTGTATACTAGTATCCATATTTATCTTTCCAACGATTTTTCAAAAATTCTCTAGTAGTATTTTCTCTGGAATTATTTCCTGGATTATAAAGTAAGGTCTCAGAAATAGCATCAGGAAGAAATTCCTGTTCTGCAAAGTTATTGGCAAAATCGTGAGAATATTTGTATTCATCACCATAACCTAATTCCTTCATCAATTTGGTTGGCGCATTGCGCAAATGAATGGGAACTGTTAAATCACCAGTTTGTTTTACCAATTGTTGTGCAGATCCAATTGCCAAATAAGAAGCATTACTTTTGGGCGAAGTCGCCAAATAAATAGCACATTGGCTCAAAATAATTCTACTTTCGGGATAACCAATTGTTGCCACGGCTTGAAAAGTATTGTTAGCCATAATAAAAGCCGTGGGATTTGCATTACCAATATCTTCACTCGACAAAATAAGCATTCGTCTTGCGATAAATTTCACGTCTTCACCACCTTCAATCATTCGTGCTAACCAATAAACAGCACCATTTGGGTCACTGCCTCGAATCGATTTAATAAATGCCGAAACAATGTCATAATGCTGTTCGCCACTTTTGTCATACAAAACTGTGTTTTGTTGTACGAGTTCAAAAACTCGGTCATTAGTAATTTCTATTTCGTCCTCATCGGATGCATTTACGACGAGTTCAAAAATATTTAATAGTTTGCGTCCATCACCACCCGAAAGCCTCAGCAGCGCCTCGGTTTCGGTTAGTTTTATATTTTTGGTTGCCAAAAAAGCATCAGTTTTCATAGCTCGGTCTAGCAATGTTTCTAAATCACCTTTAGTAAACGCATTTAAAACATACACTTGGCAACGGGACAATAAAGCTGGGATTACTTCAAAACTTGGGTTTTCTGTCGTGGCTCCAATAAGGGTTATCCAACCCTTTTCGACTGCCGCTAACAGTGAATCTTGTTGCGATTTGCTGAAACGATGTATTTCGTCTATAAAAAGTATGGGATTTTTGGTAGTGAAAAGTCCGCCACTTTGTTTGGCTTTTTCAATCACCTCTCGAATATCCTTGACACCTGAATTGATGGCACTCAAAATATAAAAAGGACGCTTGGATTCTTGTGCGATGATTTGTGCTAAAGTCGTTTTGCCAGTTCCAGGAGGTCCCCAAAAAATCAACGATGGAATAATTCCTTTCGCGATTTGTTGCGTCAACGAGCCATTTGGCCCAACCAAGTGGGATTGACTGATGTAATCCTCTAGTTTTTGAGGTCGTATGCGTTCTGCTAATGGTGCTTCCATTTTTGGTTAATTGTCTAATCGAAAATTTTGAACATTCAAATTTATGATTTTGCAATTAGAAATCTAAAGATAATCTAACAAACTTATTTAGTCTATATTCTATATTCTATTTTCTATTCTCTTTTTTCCAAATATGACAAAATAGCACTAAATTGCTTTTGGATACATTTTTGATTTGTATTTTTATGAACCATAACCTAAAACCTTGAACCTAACATCCAAAATGGACGACAGTCATTTCAAATATTCCAATTCAATAATAGCCTTGCCACTTTTTTTCGTGGTGTTCTTATGGTTTATTTATTGGTTGGAGATTCGATTTGATTTTGACTTTGTGGTAAATGGTATTCTTCCTAGAACATTTTCCGGGCTTCAAGGTATTATTTTCAGTCCTTTTATCCACGCTAACATTAAACATTTATATAACAATTCAATTCCACTATTGATTTTGTTGGCCGCTTTGAGGTATTTTTATTCCAGACAATCTTTAGAAGTTATAGGTTTTGGAATAGTACTTTCGGGATTTACAACTTGGGTAATTGGAAGGGAAAGTTACCATATTGGAGCTAGCGGTTTGATTTATGTTTTGGTTAGCTTTATTTTTTTCAAAGGAATCCAAACAAAATATTATCGATTAGTAGCTTTATCTCTATCTGTAGTTGTTGTTTATGGAGGTTTGGTTTGGTATGTTTTTCCAAATCCCGAGATTTTTGGAGAAGATACTATTTCCTGGGAGGGACATCTGGCAGGATTGATTACGGGTTTTGTACTCTCGATAATTTATAAAACGCCCGAGTACAAAAAAATAATAAAATACGATTGGGAACATCCCGATTTTAATCCCCAGGAAGACAAGTTTATGCAACGGTTTGATGAAAACGGGAATTTTGTAAATATTCCAATAATTGAACTTGACGATAAATTTCCTCCGTATTTTTCATCAAGTTCTCAAGTAGATTATACTATCGTTAAAAACGAAGAAAATGAATCAAAACCAGAGTCTTAATTCATTTTTTATATTTTTTTTACAATTTGAGTTTAAGTTCTCTGTCTTACTGCTTCATATAAAAAAGCACCACAAGCCACGGAAACATTCAGTGAACCGATTGTTCCAAACATTGGTAATTTTGCTTTTTCATCCACCATTTTAAGAACTGAAGGATTGATTCCTCTGTCTTCGGAACCCATAATGATTGCAACTCCTTCTTTTAAATCAATATCATAGATATTTTGATCTGTTTTTTCTGTTGCAGCGACTGTTTTTATTCCTGAACCCTGCAAATAGAAAATAGCATCTTTGATGTGTTCCACTTTGCAAATAGGAACATTAAAAACAGCACCGGCAGAAGTCTTAACCGTATCTCCATTCACAGGCGCTGAACCTGCTTTTTGAACAATAATTCCGTTTACTCCTGTACATTCGGCTGTTCTAATGATGGCTCCAAAATTCCTAGCATCCGAGATTTGATCTAGAATCAAAAACAATGGCACTTTTCCGGATTCAACTGTGGCATCGACTAAATGTTCCAAATCAATAAAACCAATTGGTGAAATAGAAGCTACTGCACCTTGATGATTGTTTGGAGTCAATCGATTCAATTTTTCTACCGGAACATAAGAAAAATTCACGTTGGCACGTTTCATTACCTTCATCAAGTCTTTCATCAATTCACCCGAGATTTCTTTTTGTATAAAGACTTTATCGACTGCTGCACCAGATTGTATGGCCTCAATAATGGCTCGTATCCCGAATATTAAATGTTCTTTTTCCATTGCGCAAAGATAGTATATTGTTTTTATAAAAAAACCACCAGCTAGGCTGATGGTTTTAATTTTTATTATTCAGACAACTTAATGTCTTAAATTTAATTATTCAAGTCTACGGATAGCTTCGTAGAATTCTCTTGATGCTGCTGGGTTATAGCCAACAGTTAATCTGATTACGTCCTTTCTGTTATTAGTTCTTTCAACAACGTTTGAAGTCCCACACTTAGAACGTGACAAAGCTGCAGGATTTGTTTCACAAGTTATAGCTGCGACACCGTTTAGCAATGTTGGTTCTCCAGTAAAAGGATCTTTAGTTAAAACAGTAACTTTATTGTTAGCGTCAACAGTGAAATACCAATCGTTACCCTCGAAACCGCCTACATAGTCTTTGTGTTTGTACAAAGTTTCACTAAGTGCTTCTATAACTCTAATTGCTCCTACTGGTGCAGTTGCACTTGTATTTAGAACTCCGATTCTATAGTAGGAACTCTCGATCACTTCGTATCTACCAGCTAAGCTGAGAGCTCCAAGTGCTTTTACTGTAATTGTGATTGTGTTTTTTTCAGCTATCGATTCTGATGAATCAACAATTTCTAAAACAATATCCTTAAAGTCAAAAGGCACTAAACCACCCGTTAATATTTTAACAGAGGCAGTAGCTGAAGTTTCTCCAGCAGGGATTGTAAAAGTTTTTATTGGTAACTCAAACTCTTTACCTTCTTTAGCTTCAGAAGTTGGGCTTGTTGCTATTGTTACCGTAACATCTTTATCTAAAGGTACATTTCTTCCACCTGAATATGAGATGTCAA
>CALPPA020000088.1 GCA_943325355.2 Klebsiella pneumoniae
AGAATCGCCTCGTGCATTAATAATAGTGGAGGACAAAGCTAAGGTTTTGGAAATGGAAGAACTTTTCGAAAAGTATGGAAAATATTCAGATTTGCGTGTTTATGGAGTGCACGACAAAGGCGATATGGAATACGATAAGAATTATATTTCTACAGGAATTGATGTTTTGATTGGCACACCAAATAAGTTGGGAGAAATGTTTACCACAGCGGGTTATAATGTAAACCGATTGAAAATGTTTATTCTTGACGATGCCGATCCCATTTTGAAACTGCGTCATGAAACTAAAATTATGCGTATTTCAAATAGTATCAATAAAACCCAACGTATTATTTTTTCGGAAGAATTTACTGAGAGAATAGAAATTCTTGCAGAGAAAATGTTGGTAGAACCTTTCGAATTTGATTTTGAAACAGCATCGGATGAAGATTTAGAAGAGGAAGAAAAAACAGAAGAATAACAAATACAAAAGTAAAATGGGATTGATGAAAGTGTTTTCGGGAAGCGAAATTTTAGCATTGGCTTTACAGCAAAAAATTGAAGAAGTTGGAGTGAATACAGTTGTAAAAAATAATATTCAATCGGCTAGAATGAGCGGTTTTGGTGATTCAGGACAAGCCGTTGAAGTGTTTATTCAAGAAACAGACTTTGCAAAAGCTAATCCTGTGATTGAAGAGTTTAGGTTGAGTATATAGTCATTGCGAGGCACGAAGCAATTTTTTTTCTTTCGCAATTCGAATGGCAAACGGAACCGGCTTTGAGCTTGTGTTTTTCAGACTCTGACTGAACATCTAAAAAAATAAATAATTTAATGAAATATAAAATGCTTGTGGTCGATATGGACGACACTTTGTTGACCGACGACCACAAAATATCAAATGAGAATGTTGCAATGCTTTTGAAAGCACAAGAAATGGGGGTTTATGTGGTTTTAGCTTCGGGAAGACCCACTTCTGCAATGATTGGATATGCTAAAGAATTGCAATGTGATGTTAATAATTCCTTTATGATTTCTTTTAATGGTTCCACGATTACCGACCTTAAAGAAGACAAAGTACTTTTTGAACATTCGTTGACCAAAGAGCAAATTCATTCCATTTACGATTTTAGTCAAGAAAACAATACACATATCATCACCTATTTAGACGGAAAAATTATCAGCGAAAGAAATTCGGAATACATTGATATCGAAAGTACCATCACAGGTTTGGAATTGGTAATTGTACCTAGTTTTAAAGATGCTGTAACGACTTCGGCGGTGAAATGTTTGTTGCTGGAAGAACCTACTTATCTTAAAACGGTGGAACCTCTATTAAAAACTGCGATGCCCGATTTGAGTGTTTGTATGTCGAAACCCTTCTTTCTAGAAGCCGCGCCGTATGGTGTTGACAAAGGTGCAGCCGTTCAAATTATAGCCGGAAAACTAAACATTCATCAAAGTGAAATCATCGCTATTGGAAATGCCGAGAACGATTTAACGATGGTACAATATGCTGGATTGGGCGTTTGGGTTGAGAATGCCGAGGCTGAATTACTTCAGTTTGGTGATGTTATTGTATCTTCAAACAATGATCACGGTGTTGCGGAAGTGGTGAGGAGATTTATTTTGAATGAATGAATTCTTTTAATCTGAGGCTAAATACTTTTTTGATGTTAGTAATAAGATTGTTATTTAAATCTACATACCTAATAATTGCCTAATTCCTTATTTAAGCTATCTTTGCCACTTTTAATTTTTTAGCAGGTTGTCACCCTGAGCTTGTCGAAGGGCTAAATGCTATCTCCTAACTTCAAAAAATGATTACAGTTAACGATATCTCCGTTCATTTTGGCGGAACCACTTTATTTAGCGATATTTCTTTTGCCATCAACGAAAATGATAAAATTGCCCTTATGGGAAAAAACGGTGCTGGCAAATCAACACTTTTAAAAATTATTGCAGGTCAAAGCAAACCTTCTACAGGAAATATTTCGGCACCAAAAGAAGCAGTTATCGCTTATTTGCCACAGCATTTATTGACTAAAGATGGCGCAACGGTTATGGAAGAAACATCTAAAGCTTTTGGGGAAATTTTCAGTATGAAAGCCGAGATTGATGAAATCAACGAGCAATTGACCATTCGTACAGATTATGAAAGTGATGCTTATATGAAATTAATCGAAAGAGTTTCCGACTTGAGTGAGAAATTCTATGCCATCGAAGAAGTTAATTATGAAGCTGAGGTAGAGAAAATTTTGACTGGTTTAGGATTTGAACGAGAAGATTTCTCTCGTCAAACTTCGGAGTTTTCGGGCGGTTGGAGAATGCGAATCGAATTGGCTAAAATTCTTTTACAAAAGCCAGACTTGATTTTATTGGATGAACCTACGAACCATATGGATATTGAAAGTATTCAATGGTTGGAGGATTTCTTGATTAATTCTGCCAAAGCGGTTGTAGTGATTTCGCACGATAGAGCTTTTGTCGATAATATTACGAATCGTACCATCGAAGTAACGATGGGACGAATTTATGACTACAAAGCCAAATATTCTCATTATTTAGAACTCAGAAAAGATCGTCGTATGCACCAACAAAAAGCCTACGATGAACAACAACGAATGATTGCCGACAACAGAACTTTTATAGACCGTTTTAAAGGAACGTTTTCTAAAACTGATGCCGTTCAATCTCGCGTTAAAATGCTGGAAAAGCTAGTTATTGTTCAGGTCGATGAAGTAGATACTTCGGCTTTGAAATTAAAATTTCCACCGGCAGCTCGTTCGGGACAATATCCTGTGATTGTCAAAGATTTGTCAAAATCCTATGGAAATCACGTGGTTTTCAAGGATGCCAATATCGTGATTGAAAGAGGACAAAAAGTAGCTTTTGTAGGGAAAAATGGGGAAGGAAAATCGACGATGATTAAAGCTATTATGAAGGAAATTGGAATTGACGGCGGAAGTTTAGAAATTGGTCATAATTCACAAATTGGTTATTTTGCCCAAAATCAAGCTTCTTTATTGGATGAAAACGCTACAATTTTTGAAACCATAGATGATATTGCTGTGGGAGATGTTCGAACTAAGATTAAAGATATTTTGGGAGCCTTTATGTTTCACGGAGATGACGTGACTAAGAAAGTAAAAGTACTTTCAGGAGGAGAGAAAACACGTTTGGCAATGATAAAATTATTGTTGGAACCCGTAAATTTATTGATTCTAGATGAGCCTTCGAATCATTTGGACATGAAAACCAAAGACATTATCAAAGACGCTTTGCGTGATTTTGACGGAACCTTGATTCTAGTTTCACACGACAGGGATTTTTTGGATGGTTTGGCTACTAAAGTTTTTGAATTTGGGCACAAAAGAGTAAAAGAACATTTTGAAGATATTGCTGGTTTTTTGGCACACAAAAAAATGGAAAATTTGAGAGAGATTGAAAAATAGAATTGTTTTTTTTGTAATTTTGTTTTTAGTTTTTTTAAATATTCAAATTTAAATTTTAAATATGAAAAATAGTTTTTTAACCATTGCGATAATACTAACAAGTTTGTTTAGTTTGTTCGTTTTTTCACAAACTAAGGATAAGCCTGTATCTTTAGGATTGCCTGGTGATAATCTGGATCTTTATGCTGTTATGGAAATTTTTCAAAAATCAAAAACCATAGAAGATTTTGAAAAGACAATAAATGCTGATAAAGAAGGTATTAATAATTTAGATTTGAATAATGATAACAAAGTCGATTTTATTAAAGTTATTACCGATAAAGATGGGGATTCTTTTTCTTTTGTCCTTCAGGTTGCAGTAAGTAAAACAGAAAATCAAGATGTTGCGGTTATCTTTGTTTCAAAAGATGCTCCAATACAAATTGTGGGCGATGAAGATTTATATGGTAAAAACTATGTAATAGAACCTAAAGGAACTGGGTCTTCTAGCACTGCAAATCCCGGGTATTCAGGTGGGGAAACGATGAATCTTCCAGCTACAACTACTGCCACTACTACGGTTATAGTTCAGTCACCTCCAATTGTGCAATATGTATATTCTCCCGCTTATGTGCCGTATTATTCGCCTTTCTATTTTGGATTTTATCCGCCGTATTTCCGCCCTTGGGTTCCAATAATGTATGGTGTTTATTGGTCAAATCACTACCATTATCACGGAGGGTATTATGGAGGATATCACGGATCTGTGAATATTAATATCAATAATTCTCGCCATTATAATAATTATAATAACAATTATAGGAATAGATCTACTACCGTAAATAATTACAACAGAAATGGGAATTATAAAAATAATGGCAATAGAACTAGTGGAAATCTAAATAACAATAGAGCTAATAATGGTGCGTCAACTCGTCCTGCAAATACTAATAATAATAGTAATCGAGCTAGCACTAGACCAACTTCTCCATCGACTAGAGAGTCAGGATCAGGAATGACAAATCTAACTTCCCCATCAACAAGAGAGTCTAACAGAGCATCAACACGACAATCATCATCTAATAATAATTCTCGTCCATCAACTTCAAATAATTCGTTTAGTGGCAGTAGTAATCGCAGTAGCGGGGGCTCAAGTAGTTTTAGCGGTGGTGGTCGCAGTGGCGGAGGTTATAGCGGCGGTGGTCGCAGTGGCGGTGGCGGAATGCGTGGTGGTGGAGGCAGAAGATAGTTCCTAAGAATCAAATTAAATGTAATCGGATATTAATTTATCTAAGGAGTTTTATAAAAAAGAGAGGCTGTTTTCTAGAAAACAGCCTCTCTTTTTTATATTCTAATACCAGGTGGTAGCAACTCTTTATAAACAGGATTCTTTTTGAAGAAAATTACGATTTTAGGAAGAATGGGAACCACTTTCAGTTTTCTTTCAATTGCAATTTCCATAATGTTTTTGAGAAAGTTTGAAATAAATTCTTCGTCATCGTATGAATCCGGAACATTGATTTTTGTCAAAAATATTTTTTTCTCTTGAAAAGAATATTCAACGGTAACTAATCCTTTTTCGGTTATGGTTTCAAACTGTCTGGCAAAAGTATTGTCCTTGATTTCAATAGTAACTGCGGCTTCCATAATAATTTAATTAGTAATTTAACTTTCACAAAAAAGGAATGCAAAGGTATAGTTTTGATATTCAATATCAAACGATTTTTTAGTATAACTTGATTTATGGTTTTTATTGTCAGTTAATACATCTGACTGTGCTATTTTGATTGATTTTATGAGCTTTATTAGTAATTTTTTTCTTCGTTATTTTAGTATTTAAAACAATTTGATTCCAATAAAAACAATTAAATTTACATAATTTGTAAAGCTTTTTTCAATTCACTTTTGTAGAAAAGGTAAAAACCAATGATAAGCAAAATACCCGTTTATATGATGCCCGGTTTAGCGGCAAGTTCTAACATTTTTGAAAGAATTGTTCTTCCTGATGCTATTTTTGAAATTGTCCTTTTAGAATGGGAAATCCCGCTGGACAATGAGACTTTAGCAGAATATGCAAAACGAATTTCAAAAAAGATTATTCATCCTAATCCGGTTTTAATTGGAGTTTCTTTCGGAGGAATCTTGGTACAAGAGATATCAAAATGTATAAATACTAGAAAAGTAATTATCATTTCAAGCGTCAAATCTAATCTAGAGTTTCCTCGTAGAATGAAAGTGGCAAAAACCACCAAAGCTTATAAACTCATTCCAACTAATTTACTTGCAAATGTTGAAAGTCTGTCTAAGTTTTCTTTTGGAACTACAATAAACAAACGGCTCAAATTATATGAAAAATTCCTTCGAGTTAGAGATAAACGCTACTTAGATTGGGCTGTAGAGCAAATAATTTTATGGGATAGAACGATTGTGGATGAAAATGTAATTCACATTCACGGTGATGAAGATGATGTTTTCCCGATAAAATACATTCAAAATTGTATCGTTGTAAAAGGAGGAACCCACGTTATGATTTTGAGCAAATACAAGTGGTTTAACGAAAATTTGCCTAAATTAATTTTGGAATAAAAAAAAGGCGATTAGAGTTGGTTCTAATCGCCTTTTTTAACTGCACCTCATTTTAAGAGTATTATATTTTCTTCATTTGATCTTTCATCATTTTGATTTGATCGGTAAGCATATTCTGTTTGTCTAATTTTTTTGCTTCATTCAAAAGATTAGTAGCTTCTAGTTTTCTTCGTCGACTCATTGCAATTCCTGCAAGATTCAATTTGGCAACAGCCAAATCCATATCCATAGACAACCCCAACTCAATTGCTTTCTTGAAAAATTTTTCTGATTGATTAAGATTGGTTTGTGAAAGCATAATTCCGTGTAAATAATTAAAGTATCCTTGTTGTTTTCTGACCAAAGCAGTTTCCGGGTTTTTGATGTAAGCCAACCATTTTTTGGCCCCTTCAAAATCTTGTTTTCTTAATTTAAGGAAGGCCAATAAAATAAATTCGTTTTTAAAGTATAGAAAAATTGGAAAGGCACTCAATAATAGTAAGAAGATTCCATTGCCAATATTGGACTCCGTAAATTGCCAAACGGCAGTAGCTATAATGAGTCCGGCGATAATTAGTTTGATATTTTTGTGAAACATAGTATGTAAATTTATATTAGCAAAGATAGCAAAAGGAATTAAAAAAAAAATTATAAAACCACTTGCCAGAAATAAAAGTCTTTGTATATTTGCACTCGGTTTTAGAATAACAATTATTCAAAACAATAAGACATCGTAAATACATTTTTTAAAGATACAAAGCAATGAGCAAAAGAACGTTTCAACCATCAAAAAGAAAAAGAAGAAATAAGCACGGATTTATGGACAGAATGGCTTCTGCAAATGGAAGAAAAG
>CALPPA020000089.1 GCA_943325355.2 Klebsiella pneumoniae
ATAAATCATCAATATGAATCCAGGGCATATATTGTTTCCCGGAACCAAGTGCTGAACCTAATTTAAATTTAAAAATTGGCGTTAATTTCTTAAGGAATCCATCTTCTTTACCAAGTACTAAACCAGTTCTGATTTTAACAGTCCGAATTCCCAAACTCTCTATGTTATCTGCTGCAAGTTCCCATAATTGACAAGTTGAACCTAGAAAATCATTTTCGGGTGGAGTATTTTCAGAACAAATTTGTTCTCCATTTATCGCTCCGTAAATTCCAATTCCTGAAGCAGAAACAAAGGCTTCTAATTTCTTATTGTGCTTTTTTAAAACCTCATAAATTAAGGCTACAGATTGAGCTCTACTTTGAACAATATCTTCTTTCCTTTTTGCCGACCATCTTTTTTCGGCAATTCCTTCACCAGCTAAGTGAATGATGTAATCCGCTTTCAAAACAGCTTCTTCCTCAATATAATGATTGGTTATATCCCATTTGAAATAGGATACATTAGCGGTATTCTGTTTAAAATTTCTACTAAAAATAGAAATAGAGAAACCATTTTCAGTCAATAAATGGGTTAAATTTTTTCCAACAAAACCAGTTCCTCCTGTAATTAATACATTCTTTCTCATAGTCACAAATTTAGACACTTTTTTTGACAAAACAAATATTAACATTTTTTTTGTTTAACTTTTAAATATTATGATTAAACATTTCTGTATCTTTACACACTAATTTAAATGATTTTAAAATGGCAACTAAAAAAACAGGAATAACGAAAGACAAAATTGTTTCTATGTATATGAATTATCGTCTAGAAAACTCAGATAGACCAAAATCCGTATACCAATTTTCAAAAGAAAATGGTTTTGAAGAATCCTTGTTCTATTCATTTTTTGGTACTTTAGAAAGTGTAGAGAAAGAAATTTTCAAATTGTTTATCGAAAAAACTATAGCGTTGATTCAAATGGATCCAGCTTATGAAAATTATGATATGAAAAGTAAATTGTTGAGTTTCTATTTCACTCTTTTTGAAATGATGTCAGCGAACAGAAGTTATGTAATTATGACTTTAAAAGAAAATCAAAACCAACTAAAAAATCTGATGCAACTTTCGGGTTTTAAAGTCGAATTTAGAAATTACGTTTCCGAAATTATTACAGATGAAGTAAAAACTCAATTCGATAAATTTAAAACTATTCAAGAGAAAGCTATAAAGGAATCTGCTTGGATTCAATTTCTTATGATTTTAAAATTCTGGGTGGAAGATGAATCGCCTGCTTTTGAAAAGACAGATATTTTTATTGAAAAATCAGTAAAAGCAAGTTTTGAATTGATGAATATTACTCCAATAGAAAGCCTGATTGATTTGGGAAAATTCCTATACAAAGAAAAAATACAACACAACTAATGAAAACAATAGATTATATTCCTACTTCAAAAATAGAGCGGGCCACTAAACTGGTTCAAACCGGTGCGAAAGTAGGTGTCAATTACCTGAAATATTATGGCGAAAAAATGGTTAATAGCGATTTAAATCGTGACAAACTTAATGAAGATAATGCCGAAGACATTTATGATGGACTCAAAAGCCTGAAAGGAAGTGCTCTAAAAGTGGCTCAGATGTTGAGTATGGACAAAAGTTTTTTGCCACAGGCTTATGTTGAGAAGTTTTCATTGTCACAGTTTTCAGTTCCACCGCTCTCGGCTCCTTTAGTTTTAAAAACATTCAAAACAAATTTTGGTAAATCTCCTTATGATATATTCGATGAATTTAATGCTTTTTCAGTAAATGCAGCCAGTATTGGACAAGTGCATTTGGCTATTAAAGACGGCAAAAGACTTGCTGTAAAAATCCAATATCCTGGTGTTGCTAATAGTATTTCTTCAGATTTGGCTTTGGTAAAACCCATAGCAGTTCGAATGTTCAACCTTCAAGGTAAGGATTCGGATAAATATTTTAAAGAAGTTGAAGATAAATTGACCGAAGAAACCAATTATATATTGGAACTGAAACAAAGTCAAGAAGTAGCTAAAGCATGCGGGAAAATAGAAAATTTAGTTTTCCCTAATTATTATTCCAAGTATTCTTCAGAGAAAATTATTACTATGGACTGGATGTCTGGTATTCATATTTCTGAGTTTGCCAAAAAAAATACAGACCAAGTTCTCGCTGACAAAATCGGACAATCGTTATGGGATTTTTATATGTACCAAATTCACATCCTTAGAAAAGTACACGCTGATCCACATCCAGGAAACTTCTTGGTGAACCAAGAAGATAAATTGGTAGCTATTGATTTTGGTTGTATGAAAATAATTCCTAACGAATTCTATGTTCCGTATTTTGAGTTAATAAACAAGGAAATAATCAATAACAAACAATTGTTTAGTAAAAAATTATTTGAATTAGAAATTCTTAGAGCAGATGATTCCGAAGAGGAGGTAGCTTATTTTACAGCGCTTTTTTATGATTTATTATCATTATTTACGCAGCCATTTCAGTCTGAAAATTTCGATTTTTCAGATGAGAAATTTTTTGAAAACATTGCAAAATTGGGAGAACGATTCTCTAAAGACACCAATCTAAGGAAAATGAACGGAAATCGTGGTTCTAAACATTTTATTTATATGAACAGAACCTTTTTTGGATTATACAATTTAATGTTTGATTTGAAAGCTAAAATCGTAGTCAATGACTATTTGAAATATTAATACTAAATAAAATATTAATACTAAATAAAGTATTAAATAACATAATTTCGAGAATACAAAAAAATGAAAAATATTTTAATCGTAGGCGGTAGTAAAGGAATTGGAAATGCTATTTTGCTGCAACAATTACAGACAAGCATCGTTCATAACATTAGCCGGAATGCTCCCGATATTTCACATCCAAATTTAAAGCATTATTCTTTAGATGTTCTTCACGACACACTTCCTGATATCGAAAACATTGATGTTTTAATTTATTGTCCCGGTTCAATAAATTTGAAACCCATCGGCAGTTTAAGTATCGATGATTTCAGAAATGACTTCGAAATCAATGTTATAGGTGCTGTAAAAACAATACAAAAATATTTGCCTGTTTTGAAAAAAGGAATCAATCCATCCATTGTTTTGTTCAGCACTGTAGCTGCAAAATTAGGAATGCCATTTCACGCTAGCATTGCAACCGCAAAAGCTGGAGTCGAAGGTTTAGTAAAATCACTTGGAGCTGAATTGGCTTCGGTAGTTCGTGTTAATGCTATTGCACCCACTATTACTGAAACTTCACTAGCAGCTGGAATTTTGCGAAACGATCGAATGAAAGAAAATATGATGGAACGTCACCCTATGAAAAATTATTTGAAACCAGAAGAAGTGGCAAGTATGGCTGATTATTTGATTTCTGATAATGCAAAATCCATTTCAGGTCAAGTTTTTGAAATGGACTACGGAATCGTGACATTTAAAATTTAAAAAAAAAAACAAATTTATTGCAGAACAAAAAACAAATAAAATGATATCAAACAAAATAAAAGGATACGAAAAAACAGAAAAATACGATACAGAAACAACTGCAATACTCGCTGAAAACTATCGATCCATAATCGAAAATTTAGGCGAGAATATTTATAGAGAAGGACTTGAGAAAACACCTGAAAGAGCTGCAAAAGCTATGATGTTTTTAACTCACGGCTATGGATTAAATCCTTTAGAAATTTTAAAATCAGCCTTGTTTACAGAAGATCATACCCAAATGATAGTCGTAAAAGATATTGAAGTATATTCAATGTGTGAACACCATATGTTGCCGTTTTTTGGAAAAGCACACATTGCTTACATACCAAACGGGAAAATTGTAGGTTTAAGTAAGTTACCTAGAATTGTAGATGCTTTTTCGAGAAGAATGCAGGTTCAAGAAAGACTAACTGATGAGATAAAAAATTGCATTCAGGAAGCATTGGAGCCTTTAGGAGTTGCAGTTGTAATTGAAGCACAGCATATGTGTATGTGTATGCGAGGTATTCAAAAACAAAATTCAGTAACCACTACTTCCTCTTTCACAGGAGCTTTCGAAAAAAACAAAACCAGAAGGGAATTTATTAGTTTGGTTTCCAATAAATTGAGTTAATTTAGCCTGATATGCAAAAGCTATGAAAATTCTCTTAACTGGCGCAACTGGATATATCGGTAAGCGACTTTTGCCTATTTTAGTAGGACAAGGTCACAAAATTATTTGTTGCGTAAGAGATAAAAATAGGTTTTATTGTCCAAAAGAATTTCAAAAAAAAATAGAAGTTATAGAAGTTGATTTCCTGAAACCAGAGACATTAACCTCTATTCCAGAAGACATCGATGCGGCCTATTATTTAATTCATTCTATGTCAACTTCAACTGCAAACTTCAGTGAATTGGAGCGAATTTCTGCCGAAAACTTTGTCTATAGAATCAATCAAACGCAATTAAAACAAGTTATTTATTTGAGTGGAATTGTGAATGACGAATCACTTTCTAAACATTTATCCTCAAGAAAAAAAGTAGAAGACGTTTTGAATTCAGGAAATTTTGCAGTAACCACATTACGTGCTGGAATTATCGTGGGTTCAGGAAGTGCCTCGTTTGAAATTATTAGGGATTTAATTCATAAACTTCCCATAATGATAACTCCAAAATGGGTCAATACAAAGTGCCAGCCTATTGCCATAAACGACGTCCTCGATTTTTTGTCAAAATCATTATTAAATCCAATAACTTACTATCAAAATTTTGATATAGGCGGTCCTGATATCCTTACTTATAAAGAAATGCTATTGGGTTTTTCAAAAGCACGGAATTTAAAAAGAAGTATCTATACCATTCCAATAATGACTCCCAAATTATCTTCGTATTGGCTTTTTTTTGTGACCTCTACTTCTTATAAACTCGCAGTTGCTTTGGTCAGCAGTATGAAAGTAGAAGTGATTTGCAAGGACAATAGAATTAATGATTTATTAAATGTTGTCCCAATGCCCTATGAAGTAGCATTGACTAAAGCATTAATAAAAATAGATAAAGACGATGTTGTTTCAAGCTGGAAAGATTCGTTGATAAGCGGAAGATTCAGCAGTAATATTTCTAAATTTCTAAAAGTTCCTAAAAAGGATTGTTTTATCGACAGACGGAAAAAAGAAATTATAAATAGAGAGTTCACTATCGAGAGAATATGGTCTATTGGAGGAGAAACTGGCTGGTATTACGGAGATTGGCTTTGGGATCTTAGGGGTTTTATAGATAAATTATATGGTGGAGTCGGTTCTCGCAGAGGAAGAACCAACAAGCACGAGATTCACGCCGGTGATGCTTTAGATTTTTGGCGGGTTTTGTATGCCAATAAAGAGGAAGGAAAATTAATTTTATTTGCCGAAATGAAATTACCTGGTGAAGCTTGGCTCGAATTCAAAATTATAAACAATACACTTTATCAATCAGCAACATTCAAACCCGAGGGATTTTTAGGACACCTTTATTGGTATTCGGTTTTACCTTTCCACGGATTCATTTTTCAAGGAATGCTTAATAAACTAATTCAATAAAAAAAGTATTTATTAATAGTGCTTACATTTAGCTTTAAATCCAGAAAATCTAAAAGGTTTTGGTTTAGTTATGAGAAATAATATTCTATAATTTTACTTTCCTTTTTGAGCATTCATTTCCATATAATCCAAAGCAAGATTTGCCATAGCTTTCATTCCTAAAACAAAACCATCTTCATCAATATAAAAATCAGGTGTATGATGTCCTGCAGTTTCTGTAGCAGTTTTTCCTTTTGCCATTCCTCCTAAAAAAAAGTAAAGACCTGGAATTTTATCTTGATAATACGAAAAATCTTCGGCTCCCGTAGTTGCTGGGGCTAGATTAACATTGTTTTTTCCTGCTACTTCTTCTAATGTTGGCACCATTTTCTCTGTCAAAGTAGGATCATTATAGGTAATCAGTGTTTTAGAAGTGATACTAACTTCTGCCGTAGCTCCGGCACTTTCTGCAATATTGGTAGCGATTTGGTTTACTTTGGCATGAATCATTTTTTGATCTTTGCTATCGAGTGTGCGTATTGTTCCCTTCATCTCTAATTCCTCTGGAATTATATTATTTCTTATTCCTGCACTAATTTGTCCAACAGTCACTACAGCTGCATTTTCTGTTAGGTTTGCGCTGCGACTTACAATGGTTTGTAATCCAATGATAATTTGAGAAGCTGTTACAATAGGGTCAATGCCATACCACGGGCTTGCACCGTGAGACTGTTTTCCTTTTACTTTTATTGTAAACCAATCTGAAGACGCCATAGTTCCTCCTGGTCGGTATTTAATTTTTCCAACTTCGGTTTGTGCGTTGATGTGCAAACCAAATATCACGTCAACTTTTGGGTTTTCGAGCACGCCTTCTTTGACCATTAATTCTGCACCGCCTTCTTCTCCTTCAGGTGGTCCTTCTTCGGCTGGTTGAAAAATAAATTTTACAGTACCTTTTAATTCACTTTTGATTGAAGCCAAAATCTCTGCAGTTCCCATTAAAATAGCAGTATGTGTATCGTGTCCGCAAGCATGCATTATGTTGACTGGATTTCCGTTGTATTCTCCTTCTACTTTGGATGCAAAAGGAAGGTTCACACGTTCTTTTACAGGTAATGCATCGATATCAGCTCTAAGTGCAACTACAGGTCCTGGTTTTCCTCCTTTTAAAATCCCTACAACACCTGTTTTGGCAACACCGGTCTGCACTTCAATTCCTAAAGAACGAAGATGTGCAGCTATTTTTTCGGCAGTTTTAAATTCTCTATTTCCCAGTTCTGGATTTTGATGAA
>CALPPA020000090.1 GCA_943325355.2 Klebsiella pneumoniae
ATCCAAGGTCTTTGAAAACTACATTTTTATTGACTAATTGATGCGTTCCGATGACAATATCGAGTTTTCCTTCGGCTAATTGCTTGAGGGTTTCCGTTTTTTGTTTGGCGGTTCTAAAACGGTTCAAATAACCCACAGAAACTGGCATATCTTTCAACCTTTCAGTGAAAGTTCTATAATGTTGATAGGCCAAAATCGTGGTGGGAACCAAAATCGCAACTTGTTTAGAATTATCCACCGCCTTGAAAGCGGCGCGAATGGCAACTTCGGTTTTTCCGAAACCTACATCGCCACAAACCAAACGATCCATCGGTCGGTCGCTTTCCATATCGGCTTTGACTTCTGCTGTTGATTTGGTTTGGTCGGGCGTATCTTCGTAAATAAAAGAACTTTCTAATTCATTTTGCAAATAACTATCAGGCGCAAAACGGAACCCTTTTTCTAATTTCCTTTTGGCATATAATTGAATCAAATTGAACGCGATATGTTTGACTCGAGCCTTGGTTTTTTGCTTTAGAATCTTCCAAGCATTCGAACCGAGTTTATAAATTTTAGGTGGTGTTCCGTCTTTTCCGGTGTATTTCGAAATTTTGTAAAGTGAGTGAATGCTAACATAAACAATGTCATTGTCGGCATAAACGAGCTTGATGGCTTCTTGGGTTTTGCCTTCGACTTGAATTTTTTGAAGACCACCAAATCGTCCAATTCCGTGATCGATATGGGTTACATAATCGCCAACAGTCAATGTGGTCAATTCTTTTAAAGTAATATTTTGCTTCTTCGACACATTACTTTTAATGCTGAATTTATGATAACGCTCAAAAATTTGGTGATCGGTATAACAGGCTAATTGATTTTCTTCGTCGATGAAACCTTGGTATAGCGGCAAAACAATCGTATTGTATTGTTTGCGAATATTCTCAGAATTGGCTTCGTCGAGCGTTTCGAAAATATCGTGAAACCTTTTGGCTTGAGCGTCATTGGAACAAAACAAATAATTTTTGTAGCCGTTGAAATGGTTGTCGCTCAAATTATTCAACAACAAATCGAATTGTTTGTTGAAAGAAGGCTGCGGTTTGATGTAAAAATCAAAAGCTTTTTTCGTTTTATAAACAGGCTTAGGTGCCAATTCAACAATCGAAAAATCGAAGCTTTTCTTGATGAATTCCTTTTGATTTAAGAACAATTGTTCAGGCGCAACGTGGTTTACCGTAGCATTTAAATTTTCGAAAATCTCGGTGGCTTTCGCAAAAAGCTTATCTAATTTAGAGAAAAGTAAATCCGTGTTTTGGATAAAAATTACCGTTTGATTGTTAATGTATTCCAAAAAACTTTCTCGATTTTCCTGAAAAAATTTGTTCTCAACATTGGGGATTATGGTGATTTTCTTTTGCTTTTCGATAGACAATTGTGTTTCCACATCGAAGCTTCGAATGCTGTCAACTTCGTTGCCAAAAAATTCGATTCGGTATGGATTGTCATTCGAAAAAGAAAATACATCGACAATTCCGCCACGAACCGAAAACTCTCCTGGTTCGGTAATGAAATCCACTCTTTTGAATTCGTATTCAAACAATACTTCATTGATAAAATCGATGGAAACTTTGTCTCCAACAGAAACTTTCAGCGTGTTTTTATCCAATTCTTTTCGGGTAACCACTTTTTCGAAAAGCGCTTCGGGATAAGTAACAATTATTGCAGGTTTCTTTCGGGAATTAATGCGGTTCAAAACTTCGGCACGAAGCAAAACATTGGCATTATCCGTATCTTCAATATGGTAGGGACGACGATAAGAGCCCGGATAAAAAAGCACGTCCTGTTCGCCAATCATTTGCTCCAAATCGTTCAAATAATAAGCGGCTTCTTCCTTGTCGTTCAGAATAAGTAAGAACGGCTTTTCAGTTTTTTTAAAAAGGGATTGCACCACAAATGAGAGCGAAGAACCTATCAAACCATTAAGATGAATTTTTTGGTCTGCTTGTTGCAAGCTATCGACAATTTGCTTGACTTTTGCCGAATTATCGTAGGTGTTGTATAAGGCAGATTTACTCAACTCTAGGGGAATTTGGGTCTGTTTGTGGTTTGTTTGAAATGGCTCTGGTAGTGTCTAACATTTTCAATAATTCTGATTCTCCTTCTTCGAGCGGAATTTTGCTTTTTATAACAATTTTATCCATTTGGTTTTGCAATGAAGCCAACTCAGTATTGATTTCAGGAATTAAGGCGATAACTTTTTGATCTGGAATATCTTTTAAATGGATGTATAAATCCAGCATTCTTATCTTAGTTATCAAAATGGCAATTCTAGCTTTTATTTGCGGTTTGTTAAATTCTGTTGGAATAAAATTATTCAACGCCATTACTTTCTTGGATAGCTCTGCAGATTTTTTTTGGAAAGCACCTATTGTTTTCTTGGGTTTTTGGTCTAATTCTGCCAAAAATAAACGCCAATCGTTCCAGTCTAATGTAGTAGATTTTGAAGTCTCATTGATAGGTTTAGCATTAAAAACCCAACCTTTATTGATGTTCTCAAAAATTAAATCTTTCTTTTTGGCGTATTTTTCGGTTTCTGCAAGACGTTTTTCCGTATCGTTTTTACACGAATTTAGAAGAAAGACCAGTGAAAAGAAATAGGCTAATTTAAATTTCATTTTTAATTTTATTAAGATGCAAAGTTACGAAGTAAATTTACATTTACGAATCGGAACAATTAGAATAACAATCTATTATAATAAAGTCAAGTTCCTTGCATTTACAGAATGAAAATTATGAAAATAAATAAGATTATTACCGTAGATATTTCAAAATTTAAGTGTTATATGTAAAATTATCCTATTTACGAAAACGTTATCTTTGTTTTTTTAAAATCACACGAATGAATCCTAAAATACTAATTATTGGTGCTTGCGGGCAAATTGGCACAGAACTGACCCACAAACTTCGTCAACTATATGGAGCCGAAAATGTAATCGCTTCTGATATTCGAAAACTGAATAATGACATCGTGAATTCTGGGATTTTTGAAGTGGTTAATGCACTCGATTTCAACCAAATTGAGCATCTTGTTGAAGTGCATCAAATCACCGATATCTATTTAATGGCAGCATTACTTTCGGCAACAGCCGAAAAAAACCCTGCATTTGCTTGGGATTTGAATATGAATTCGCTGTTTCACGTTTTGAATTTAGCGAAAGCCAAGAAAATAAAAAAAATATTCTGGCCATCAAGTATAGCTGTTTTTGGGCCAACAACTCCAAGAGAAAACACGCCACAATATACCATTATGGAACCTTCAACGGTTTATGGAATTAGCAAACAATCTGGCGAAAGATGGTGCGAATATTACCATTCTCATTTTGGTGTTGATGTACGAAGCGTGCGTTATCCCGGATTAATTAGTTGGTCAACTCCTCCCGGTGGCGGAACGACCGATTATGCAGTAGACATTTATCATAAAGCGTTGAGCGATGGAAAATATGAATGTTTTTTATCCTCAGAAACAAAAATGCCAATGATGTATATGAACGATGCCATAGATGCAACCATTCGAATTATGCAAGCTCCGGCAGAAAAAATTAAAATTCGATCCTCTTATAATCTAGCTGCGATGAGTTTCACACCAACAGAAATTGCTGCCGAAATCAAGAAACATATTCCCGAATTTTCCATTTCATACAAGCCAGATTTTCGTCAGACAATCGCCGATAGTTGGCCAGCAAGTATCGATGATTCAAAAGCTAGAGAAGACTGGGATTGGCATCACGAGTTCGATTTAGAGAGTATGACTGTGGAAATGTTGAAAAATTTGAAATAAGGAAACTGCTGATTAAAACATCACTTTTGATTTGCTATAACTTTGCACTGAAATTAAAAACGTTACTAAATTCTAACTATTAATACATAAATTTATAATCGATGAAAAAAATTATCCTCCTCCTTTTTGTTTCAACTTTTGCGTTTATTAGCTGTAATAAAACCGATAAAAATGCTGCTTCTGGCGATGTTGCTTTTGAAAAATTATCTGAAGAATTCATTGATGGATATCTGGCTTGGCGTCCGCAATCAGGAGTTTCATTGGGGTATCACCAGTATGACGGAAAAATTGCCGATTATAGCAAAGCGTCAATCGATGCTGAAATTGTAAGACTAAAAGACTTCGATACGAAGTTTTCTGAAATAGATTCGGCTTCTTTGAGCGCCAAAAAATATTATGATTGGAAAATGTTGCATTCTAATATCAAACGGGAGTTGTTCAACTTTGAAAATTTCGAAGTCTATACCAAAAACCCTATGACTTATGCCGGAGCAATGGATGTAAGTATTTATATCAAAAGAAATTTTGCGCCTCTGGAACAACAAATTAAATCCATCATTGCCATTGAAAACCAAGCGCCAAAGTTATACGAAGATGCCAAGGCAAATTTGCAGGATTCATTAGCATTACCACACATTCAATTAGCAATAGAAATTGCAAAAGGTTCCGCTTCTTTCCTGGGGAACGATCTTTTGGTGGCGTTGAAAGACGTAAAAAACGATTCATTGATGAAGGCTTTCAACAGTGCCAATAAAAAAGCAATCGACGCCATAAACGGATATGTTACTTTTTTAGAAAAAGAAAAATTGCCAAAAGCAAACAATGATTATGCTATTGGAAAAGAAAATTACCAAAAAATGCTGTTGTATGGCGAAGGAATTATAATGTCAGCTGATGCTATTTTAGCCATTGGAATGAAAGAATTGCAAAAAGAACAAGCTGCATTTAATGCTGCTGCAAAAATCATCAACCCCAACAAAAAGCCAATAGATGTCTATAATGATATGCAAAAAGAACACCCAACAGCAGCAGGATTGATTCCAGATTCTAAGAAAAATTTAGAAGCCATTCGGCAGTTTTTGATTGATAATAAAATTGTTACTATGCCCTCAGAAGTTCGCGTAAAGCTAGAGGAAACTCCTGCATTTGCAAGAGCAACAAGCACTGCATCGATGGATACTCCAGGTCCTTTTGAAACAAAAGCTACCGAAGCGTATTACTACATCACTCCTGTTGATTCAAAATGGACTCCAAAACAGGCAGAAGATTGGTTGGCACAGTTTAATTTTTATACTACTGATGTTGTTTCTGTTCACGAAGCGTATCCGGGTCATTATACTCAGTTTTTGCATTTGAATGCATCGGATGCGTCCAAAATTCAAAAGATTTTTGGAAGCTATGCCTTTATCGAAGGATGGGCTCATTATACAGAAGTGATGATGCTGGACGCTGGATTCGGGAATTCTGGAGACCCAATAAAAGCGGCCAAATATCGTATGGCACAATCAGGTGAGGCATTGTTACGCCTTTGTCGTTTGTGCGTGTCCATTAAAACACATTGCTACGGGATGAATGTTGAGGATGCTACCACATTCTTTATGAGTAACTGGTATCAAGGCGAAAAATCTTCAAGTCAAGAAGCATTGAGAGGCACTTATGACCCGGGCTACTTATTCTATACTTTGGGGAAATTGCAAATCCTGAAATTGCAAGAAGATTACAAAAAACAAGAAGGAAACAACTATAATTTGCAAAAATTCAATGATGCAATGCTCGACAACGGAATGCCTCCTATTCAAATTATGCGCGAATTGTTGTTGAAAGACAAAACCATTTGGAATGATATTCTATAAATAGAAATTTTTTATTTACAAAAAAGGGCTGGTTCTAATTTGTTAGAATTTAGACCTTTTTTTATACTATTTAAAAAATAACTTCTTTGATTTTTCTGCGAATAGCTGCTTTATAATCCTTTGGATAAGTTCTGTCTCCCATAAAAACATCTGTCATTGCATTGGCCAAAAGCTGACCATATTTTTTAACAAAAATATTGCGCAACATTTTTTTCTCGTAGAAAAATTTAGATAAAATAACACCCGTTTTTATTTCTGGTAAAATACTGTTTTCTAGTTTTCCGTGATACAATTCTGATGCTCGAACCGAGTCGAGATTAGCTTCTACAATGGATTGAGCGGCTAAAACTCCACTTAATATTGCGTTTGAAATCCCTTCGGCTAAAATTGGGTCGGCAAATCCTGCAGAATCGCCAATTAAAAAAACATTATTTTTAACAAAAGTATCGGTTCTTGGTGAAACAGGAATTACAAATCCGTGTGCTTCTTCGGTAATGATTTCGTTGATGCCTAAAGTCTTTAGATACTCAGCATAGTATTTTTTTAAATCCATTTTTTGCTTGGTTTTGACAAAAACACCTACGCCAATTGACAGATGATTTTTTTTAGGAAAACACCAGCCGTAACCATAAGGAATTACATCTACATCAAATCGAACATTTTTTGATAATCGTTCGAAATCGGCTGCAGGCACTTCGACTTCGTATTCTAAAGCGGGAATAACAGTGCGGGTTTCTTTCCATCCAGCTATTTTGGATACTGGGCTTAAAGCTCCGTCACCGGCAATAATAAATTTTGCTTTAATGTCTCCTTCAGAAGTATGAATCGTTTGTATATCTCCGAAACTAATGTCTAAAACTTTGTGGTTTTGTAACAGCGTAACGCCATTTTCTTTTGCTTTTTCTACTATTAAATTGTCAAAAGAATCCCTCATAATCATACTAACTATGGGTTGATTTCGATTTGTGGTAAATTTGAAAGGAGTATTTGCAAAATAAGTATCTACCTCGTAAAATTCTTTTTCTACAACAGATGAAACATCAAAAGGCATATTTTTCCTTCCTCGAAAAACTAAACCACCACCGCAAGTTTTATATCTTGGTAAAGTTTCTTTTTCGATTATTACTGTAGAAATTCCACTTTTGGCTAA
>CALPPA020000091.1 GCA_943325355.2 Klebsiella pneumoniae
ACAAATTGCCGCACAATGGCTTGAAGTCGTTGGAATGAGTCATTTGAAAAAAAAGTATTTTCGCAATTTGTCGTTGGGGCAACAAAGAGTCATTTTGATTGTTCGTGCTGTTATCAAACACCCTCCATTACTAATTTTGGACGAACCCATAGAGGGACTTGATGACAAAAATTCCGCTTTGGTCATTGACCTCATCAATCTCTTGATTCAGGATACAAATAGGACCCTAATTTATGTTTCGCATCGAATAGAACCCGCCTTGAAACCTACTTCTATTTTTGAATTAATCCCGTCTGAAAAAGGTTCGATTGGTAAAGAAAAATATCTTTAAGTTATTCTTACAATGTATAAAAATTAAACTGTTGGGTGTAATTAGTTTTTAGTTGTAATTTTCGTCAGTTCGAGTGATTTTCGCCAGAAAATCGTATCGAGAACAACTAAAATTTCATTAAAAACGGTTCTCGATACATTTTTTGTTCCGTTTTAGTGCACAAAAAACACTCGAACTGACGTTTTTAATAACTACACCCAACGGGTAAAAATTAATCTCCAAAACCTATTCCAACACCTTTGGCGGTTTTTACCAAATCACAATTTGGGTCAACAAATTTAGGTTTATCAATAGCCTCTTTAAAAGGCACTGAGATTATGTCCGGATGACGATAAGCCGCCATTTGACCAAATTTGCCCTCCAATACCATTTCGAAGGCTTTCACCCCAAATTGCGTAGCCAAAATTCTATCATAGGCAATTGGACTGCCACCTCTTTGTAAATGTCCTAGAACCGTTTCACGCATATCTGCCTCAAAACCTATGGCTTTTAAATCATTGACCAATTTATGGGCGACTCCTCCTAAACGTAAGTTTTCATACCCTATTTCATCGCTTTTTTCAGATAATAAAGTTCCCCCTTTGGGCATTGCTCCTTCAGCGATGACAACAATAGCATTCCCTTTTCCTTTATTGTACCGACTTTGTAGTTTTTTAGCAACAGCCTCAATATCATAAGGAATCTCAGGTATTAGACACACTTCTGCCCCACCTGCAATAGCAGCATTCAAGGCAATCCAACCCGCATTTCGCCCCATAACCTCAAGAACCAAAACACGATTGTGGCTCGCTGCTGTTGTCACTAATTTATCAACGGCTTCAGTTGCAGTATTGACCGCAGTTTGAAATCCGAAGGTGAAATCGGTTGCAGCTAAATCGTTGTCTATTGTTTTTGGAACTCCAATAATATTCAATCCTTTCTCAAAAAGTTGCTGAGAAATTCTTTGAGAACCATCTCCTCCAATGCTGATTACAGCATCCACTCCCAGATACTGCAACTTGCGTATCATTTCATCAGAACGGTCGACAGCACCCCAGGTTCCATCTTGGTTTTTTATTGGCCAAGCAAATGGTCCCCCTTTATTTGTCGTGCCAATGATAGTTCCTCCATCAACATGAATACCTGAAACTGCTTTTTCGTCTAATATCATTATTTCGGTTGGTTCACGCAGAATACCATCAAATGACTGAATACTCCCTATGACTTCCCAATCTTTTTCTTGTGTCGCTCTTTTTACGATTGCTCTAATTACGGCATTCAATCCCGGGCAATCACCACCTCCTGTGGCTACTAATACTCTTTTCATTCTATATTTTTAAATTAATTTTAATACTTAACGCTACATCCGACAGTAAAAGTATTAAGAAATAAAGTGCATAAAAATGATTTATATCAGGTCACAAGCATTAAAGTTGTTAAATACTTTTTTTTTACGAATTTGGAATAGATATCAGAACAAATAAAATAGAGTAAACAGTGAAAAGCGGATGAAATTCTTGACCTATTTCTAAAAATTCCCAATCTTTATTCCTCCTCCTCGCTAGTATGCGTTTTCGAATAACCTCTCCATTTCTCAATACAATCCTGAAAATCTTGTGGTAATTCCGTATCAAAACGCATCATTTCTCCCGTTGTAGGATGCACAAAACCAAGCGTTTTAGCGTGTAAAGCCTGACGTGGCAAAGCCTTGAAACAGTTTTCTATAAATTGTTTGTATTTGGTAAACGTGGTTCCTTTCAGAATCAAATGACCACCATAACGCTCGTCATTAAAAATAGGATGGCCTATGTGTTTCATATGAACCCGAATCTGATGTGTTCTTCCCGTTTCCAGAATACAAGAAACCAAAGTCACATAACCAAAACGTTCTAAAACTTTGTAATGTGTCACGGCAGGTTTTCCTATTTCGGGATCGGCAAAAACCGCCATTTGCATTCGGTCTTTGACGTGCCGGGCAATGTTGCCTTCAATTGTTCCTTCATCAGCAATTACATTTCCCCAAACTAGCGCAATGTATTCTCTTTCGGTAGTTTTGGCTTCAAATTGCTTGGCGAGATGCGTCATAGCCGCTTCGGTTTTGGCAATCACCAAAAGTCCTGATGTGTCTTTGTCAATTCTATGAACCAATCCTGGACGTTCGCTGCTGTTCATTGGCAAATTCTCAAAATGAAAAGCCAAGGCATTCACCAAAGTTCCTGTATAATTGCCGTGACCGGGATGAACCACAAAATCAGGCGGTTTATTCACTAGCAAAAGAGCATCATCTTCATAAACAATGTCTAACGGAATATCTTCAGGGTCAATCCTGTTTTCAAAAGGTGGATGCGACAACATAATGCGAATTACATCCAAAGGTTTTACTTTGTAATTTGATTTTACGGGAAGGTCATTCACATAAATATCGCCGGAAGTTGCGGCATTTTGAATTTTATTTCGAGTCGCATTCGGAATCATATTCATCAAGTATTTGTCGATTCTCAGGAGCAACTGCCCTTTAGGAACGTCAAATCTATAATGTTCGAATAATTCGTCTTCTAGGTCTTCTGTAGTGTCACTATTATTGTTCATTTGGCAATTGCTCAGGTGTTGGCGTGGCTAAAGTATCCACTACTTCCATATAACTTTCTTTACCGTCTCCCAGCACCAAATCAATTTTAGACGCTTTCAAAACGCGGTCACCCACTTTCAGGTTTCTGCCTTTGAAACGCATTTCCAACACCATATCTTTTCCAAGATTCGGAATATAAGTAATCGTTCCTTCTTCAAGTCCCAATGCTTTTAATGTTGGCACCGCTTCACGATAGGTTTTGTCAATCAAATCAGGAATTCGCACTGACGAAAATCCCGAAGCATTTATTTTGATGTATACTTTTCTGCCCTCTTTTACTTTGGCTCCAGGCAGAGGATCTTGCTCTACAACAGAATATTTTGGAAAATCACTATTGTAATCCACGCTGTCCAAAAGCACATAATCCAAATCCAACTCGTCTAGTTTGTCTTCTACTTGTTCCTCAGTCAATTTGGCTAAATTAGGCACCGTAATTTCGTGACCGTGATCCGTTGTGAATGTTAGCCAATGCATAAACAAATAACTCAAAACTGCAAGAATCACAAGAGCGACAAATACTTGTCCGAAAAACACGCGACTGCTAAGATAATTACGTAAGCTCATAAATATATTTTTAGAAGTGGCAAAGATAAAGCTATTTCGTTCGAAAAAAAATTCTAATTTTGTTTAATCGTTTTCGGGAGCTTTTTCCTGCTGTACGCTGTATCCACGCAAAAAAGCGTGGGATGCCGCTTCCATCAGGGCTAGGGCATCTTATTAACGATGACATTTTATTTATCCAAAACCCAGAACCTAACACCCAAGACCTAAAATATGAAAAACATTGCCATCATTATGGGCGGATATTCAAGCGAATATAAAATCTCCTTAATCAGCGGAAACGTTGTCTATCGGTTTCTTGACAAAACAAAATACAACGGATTTCGCATCCACATTTTTAAAGAAAAATGGGTGTATGTTGACGATAATGAAGCTGAATTTCCAATAGACAAAAACGATTTTTCGACTACCGTAAACGGAACCAAAATAACTTTCGATTGTGTTTTCAATGCCATTCACGGAACTCCTGGCGAAGACGGATTGATGCAAGCCTATTTCGAACTCATAGGAATGCCACAATCTTCCTGCGATTATTATCAATCGGCATTGACATTCAACAAACGGGATATGCTTTCAGTTTTAAAACCTTACGGAATCAAAACCGCTACTTCCTATTATCTGAACAAAGGAGAACACATCGATACTGATGAAATTGTAAAAAAAGTAGGCTTACCTTGTTTTGTAAAACCCAATAAATCAGGTTCTAGTTTTGGAATTTCGAAAGTAAAAACCGAAGCCGAATTACCAATCGCTATTCAAGTGGCATACCAAGAAGACAACGAAATCATCATCGAAAGCTTTCTTGACGGCACCGAAGTTTCGGTTGGAGTTATCAATTACCAAGGAAAAGTTATTGTTTTGCCCATCACCGAAATTGTTTCGGAAAATGATTTCTTCGATTATGAAGCCAAATACCAAGGAAAGTCCCAGGAAATTACGCCTGCCAGAATCTCAGATGAAATGACCAAAAAAGTGTGCGAAGTAGCCAAAAGAGCTTATGAAGTTTTAAAAATGAAAGGTTTTTCGAGAAGCGAATTTATCTTCGTGGACGGTGAACCGTATATGCTCGAAATGAACACTATTCCGGGTCTCACCACCGAAAGTTTAATTCCTCAACAAGCCAAAGTAGCAGGAATTTCTTTGGAGGATTTGTTTACAAATGCGATTGAATTGGCTTTGGCTTAATAACTAATTATTTCGTTAACTTTGTAAAAAACTAAACCATTATGATTGACTACAAACAATATATCGCAATAAATTCGGAAATACGATTTGGAAAACCAACAATAATCGGCACCAGAATTACTGTTTTTGATGTTTTAAATTGGTTGGCAAACGGAATGACCATAAATGAAATTATTGAAGATTTTCCGGAACTTAACGAAACCCAAATCAAGGCTTGCCTTTCTTATGCAGCAGACAGAGAACATAAAATTCAAATTGCATCGTGAAATTGCTGTTTGACCAAAATATTTCTTTTAGAATACTATCTAAAATAAAACTCAACTTTCCTGATGCAAAACAAGTTAGACAACTCGGAATTGAAAATTATTCAGATATAGAAATATGGAAATATGCTAAAGAAAATGAATTTACCATTGTAACTTTTGATGGGGATTTTTATGATTTATCAAATTTCAAAGGTTTTCCTCCAAAAATAATTTGGTTGCGTTTAGGCAATACAAAAACTGATTTTATTGCCAATATTATAAATTCAAGAAATTTAATTATTAATGATTTTATTAATGCTTCCGAATATTCAGAAATGGCCTGTTTGGAAATTAAATAAATTAAAATTAAAATGAGAAAAGCTATTTTTCCAGGGTCATTTGATCCAATAACCTTAGGTCACGAAGATATTATCAGACGAGGAATTACCTTATTTGATGAGATTGTAATTGCTATTGGCGTCAACGCCGAGAAAAAATATATGTTTTCACTCGAGGAAAGACAAAGATTCTTACAGGAAACTTTTAAAGATGAGCCTAAAATTTCCATCATTGTCTACGAAGGACTAACAATCGATTTGTGTAAAAAAATCAAAGCAAACTTTATTTTACGGGGACTACGAAATCCTGCCGATTTTGAGTTTGAAAAAGCCATAGCCCACACCAACAGAAGGATGTCAAAAATTGAAACAGTCTTTTTATTGACCGCAGCAAAAACATCTTTTATCAGTTCCAGCATTGTGAGAGACGTGCTTCGCAATGGTGGTGAATATGAATTGCTGGTTCCTGATTCCGTGCGTGTAAAAAAATAGTATTTACTGTAAATTAGCTAAAAGGCGTTTTTTAGTTCTATTTTTGCAAAAAAATAGACAACAACACAATGGAAAGAACATTAAATAAACGTAGCGGATCTCAATGTGAACTTTGCGCAGCAAGCGAAAATCTGAAAGTTTATAGCGTTTTACCAACAAAAAAAGGTGGATTGGACGAAAATATTTTGGCTTGCACTACTTGTATTGACCAAATTGAAAATCCAGCAAATGTAGATTTAAACCATTGGAGATGCTTAAATGATAGTATGTGGAGTGAACATACTGCGGTGCAAGTGGTTGCCTGGAGAATGTTGAACAGAATGCGAGCAGCGGGTTGGCCAAAAGAATTATTGGATATGATGTATCTTGACGAAGACACTTTAGCTTGGGCTCAAGCCACAGGCGAGGGCGAAGAAGATGAAAACAAAGTAATTCACCGTGATGTAAATGGAGTAATCCTTGCTACTGGTGATTCAGTTGTCTTAATTAAAGATTTGAAAGTAAAAGGTTCTAGTATGGTGGCCAAACAAGGAACTGCCGTAAGAAACATTAGATTAGACCACGAAAACGCTGAATATATTGAAGGTAGAGTTGATGGTCAAACGATTGTAATTATTACACAATACGTGAAGAAAGTTTAGATTGCAGTAATCAGTATTCAGTGTTCAGCCAGATAAACTGAATACTGATCACTGATTACTAGTCTTCTTCTTTCTTAATTACCTTTCTAGCTACCTCGATTTTAAACTTCTTGCCTTTCATCTTTTCGTCCTTGATGTTGAGAAGTAAGTCTTTTACTTTATTGAATTTTACTGCGGCAAACGAAATAAAATCCTTTACTTCGATTAATCCCAAATCGCCTTTCTCCAATTTTCCTTTTTGGGAAAAGAAACCCACAACATCAATTTTGTTCAATTTATTTTTCTTTCCACCACTGATGTAGATGGTTTGAAATTCGGGTGGTTTTGGCAAAGTGGTGCTGTTTTCCACTTTTAGGATTGGCATTCCGTAATCAATATAATCCAGCTTTTTTTCGCTATCGTGCGCAAT